>JAISNP010000096.1 GCA_031276175.1 Tannerella sp. | reverse complement strand
GCCGCCTGCTGGCAGAACCGAAAGGGTCAGAGAGGGCCGTGGAGCGAAATCGAGAGCGCCGTCGTGCCGTAAAACGGACGGAGCGGGAGGCGCCGATTTGCTGCGCCCGACGGTTTGGGGTTTTGCAGCCGGGCGGAGGCTTTCGTCCGGTTCACGACACTTCGCCGGGCTTGCCGAACGTGATATGCAAAACCACCAGTTCCGCACGTGTCCCGATTCGAAACGGCGGCCCGGCAAAGCCGATACCCGAAGTTACATAAAACTGCGTATTTCCCTTGCGGTAATAACCGTACGAACATTCGAAATATAACTGCAATGCAAGCACGTTAGGCCATACCTGGCCGTTGTGCGTATGTCCGTGAAGCGACAAATCGGCACGATTCATCACTGTTTCGTTCAAACGGATGGGCTGATGGTCAAGCAGGATGACGGGTTTCGACAAGTCGACGTCTCTCATCAATGCCGCCAGCGTAGCCCGCCGCCTGTTCGTGGCATCGTCTCTTCCCGTCAGGTAAAACGTGGAGTCGGGCATTGCCACGGAGTCGACAAGCACGATTGCACCCGTTTCTTTCAGCCAGTTGAGTTTGGCGTGTCTGTTGGCGCGATATTCGTGGTTGCCCAGCGTGATATATACGCCCAGGGGCGCCTTGAGCTTGCGGAGTTCCTCTTTCAGGGAATCGCGCACCACGAGGTGCGATTCGTAATCTATCACGTCGCCGGGAATCACCACCATATCGGGGTTCTGCGCATTGCACAGCGACACGAAGCGCCGCGCGTGCGTCCTCCCGATGCGTTCGCCGAAATGCAGGTCGCACATCAGCGCCACGGTCAGGCTGTCACGCCCTCCGGCCGCTTTCGGGATATGTATGTGCACATGTTTTACCACAGGGCAGTTTGCGTCATGATAGCCTTTTATCATCAGCAGCAGCGTAACGGCAAAAAGCGATGCGAACGCCCGAAACCTGTATTGCGGCAAACGCGATGCCGGCGGCTTCGGAAACCGCTTCCACCGCTTGCCGCACCACTTCAGCGCATGTAGCAAGAGCAGTCCCAATGCAATATAAATCGACGCAATGTACCACGTATTGCAAAGGACGACAATCGCGTCCGATATTTTTTCGGGCAGAACACGGTAAAAGAAAAAGCCGGTCAGGTAAAGCGTAAATTCCAGCGCAACGGCCGTAAGGAAATATTTACGCACTCCCGGCCGGTATGCCGATATGCCGTAGCCTTGCCATGCAATATACGCATTGAGCAGGGTCTGCCCCCATATCGCATGTAGAAAGACTCTCATCTTTCGCCTTTGAAACGAATATTGAACACGATCAGTTCGCTTTTTGTCCCGATACGGAACGGAGGCCCCCAGAGCGACAAACCCGACGAGACGTAGATGGATGTATTTCCGCGCTTCTCGAATCCGTAACCAATGTCGAAAAGTTGTTCCGTGATCCACGACATCGGCCATACCTGCCCATGATGCGTATGCCCGCAAAACAGAAGGTCGACGCCTTCTTCTTCCGCCTGCTTCAACTGATATGGCTGATGGTCCAGCACGACGACGGGCAGGCTGCGGTCGGCGTCCGTCAATGCCCGCAATTCTTTCCGGGACGGATTGCTCGCATCGTCGCGCCCGACAATCCGGATGCCGTTCGGCAACGTCACAACCGTATCGCACAGGAAACGGATGCCGGTAGCGCTTGTGATGTATTCCCTGCTCTTATCGATTCCGCTGATATATTCATGATTTCCCGGCGACATGTAAATACCGAGAGGCGCACTGAGTTGCCGCAATTCCTCTTCCATCCGCTGATACCGGACGGACGCGATGCTGTTATCTATCAAATCGCCTGCTATCAGGATAATATCGGGATTCTGCGCATTAATCAGTCGGACATATTTTTGCAACCTTTTCTTGTTCGTGCCTGTTCCGAGATGCACGTCGCTTATCGCAACCGCCTTGAGTGATTGCGTATGGTCTGTCGGCAGCTTGTCGATATTCACATCGACCGTCTTGACGACAGGATGCTGATAACGGTAATGACCGTACAGCAACAAACCGGCGGTCAGCGCCGAAGATATGACAAACCCGTAACGGAACGAATGATTGAAAAGACCGAATCCGTCGAAAAACAGCAGCAGTAATCCCATGTAAAGGATAATCACGAGCCAACTGCAACTGTATTCATAAAAAACATGCCACCATGCCGTCGTCGCTATTTCGGCGTTTCGCAAAGAAAACGTCAATATAATGGACAGGCAGGAAAACCAGAACAATCCGCCCGACAGCCATTTAAAAATGAGCGGGAAATGCTGTATAGCCTGCAATCCCCGCACAAAAACGTATATGTTACCGCCGACATAGGCCAGCAACACCAGCATAAAATAAATTCTCATAATCGAGATGCGCCGTATTTAGCCCGTTTCATTCGAAAAGAAACGACGTACGACCATTCATTTAGCCGGATAACCTACCGGATTGTTCATTATCGGAAGCTGCGTATCTTTCAGTTTCAACACCTTGCGCAATTCCTTCTGATCCATCGACGCACGGGGCACGGTAGAAAGACCTGTCCCTGCACAAAAGATGTTGATGTTTTGCGAAACAATTCCGGCATCTACCGCACCCATGAGGCGAGTCTGTTCTACCGCCGGGTCGCCCAGTTTGTCCAGATTGATTACCATCACCAGACTGACAGGCGCGGACTTCACAAAATCCTGACCTCCCGCCACAGCTCCGCGATGATCTCCCGCAGCCACAGGCGTAAGCGAATGTCCTTTGGCATCGTACAGGTATGCACCGTCCTTGCGTACGACGTACACATCTATCTCCTGCCTGTTCATTGCCGAAGGCGCCGTACGTTTCCCGTCCGGACGGTTTATACCGTTAGCCGCCCAGAGCAGTTCCGACAAATCTTTAATGCTTAAATCCTTTCCGTCAAAAACTCGATCCGAATGACGATCCGAGAAAGCTTTCATTGTTGCCGCGCCCCGCGTCTTGTCGGGAGCGTTCAATTTAATAACCTGCAATTCCTGCGCCGATACGCCGAACCAAATCATACATGTTGCCAGTGCAAATAAAACTCTTGCTGTCTTCATAAATTTAAATTTTAAAATGATACTACTGCTTATATTAGAATAAATACTTCCGCAAAAATACTCAAAAAACATATACGCCCAATTATCGACCGTTTTTCCGCCACAGCCGGGATTTATTCGGGTACGCTTCGCTCATCTTACGCTCCGGTTCGCGCACCCGACGGTCGGCTATCGTTTTCAATCGCTTTCTCTGAAAACGAAATACAGTGATATGTAGAAAGAAGTCAGGACAGAAACGAGATAAGCACGCCCGCGGCGACAGCCGAACCGATTACCCCCGAAATATTACTCGACATGCAATACTGCAGCACGTGATTTTTCGGGTCATATTTCAACGCAATTTCGTTGGCAACACGCGATGCCATCGGCACGGCGCTTAATCCGGTTGCGCCGATTAACGGATTGATCTTCTGCTTCGAGAACAGGTTCATCAGCTTTACAAAGAAGATTCCGCCCGAAATGGACAACGCAAAGGCAAGGAACCCGCCGATCACAATTCCAATGGTCTGTAAGTTGAGAAACGCTTCCGCCGTCATGGTCGCGCCAACGGACAAGCCCAGGAAGATGGTGGCGGCATTCATGATGCTGTTGGCGGCCGCATCGAACAAACGCGATGTGTTTGAGCCGATTTCCTTCACCAGATTACCGAACATCAGCATCCCGATAAGCGGCACGGCCGTTGGAACAAACAGCGCCACAATCGTGGTCACCGCAATGGGGAAAATGATTTTCAACGCCCGCAGGTTTTTAATTTCCACCATACGGCCTGTTTTTTTCTCTTCAACCTTCATATTGATGCTCAACTCTTTCTTTGAACATAAAAGATTGACGACAAGCGGAATAATCACCGGCACCAGCGCCATGTAAGAATATGCCGCAATCGCAATGGCCCCCAGCAAATGGGGCGCCAGTTTAATCGTCGTAAAGATAGCCGTAGGCCCGTCCGCCCCTCCGATAATACCCAATGAAGCAGCCTCTTTCGGGGTAAATCCCATCATGATGGCCGCCAGCAGCACGGCAAAAATCCCCAACTGGGCGGCCGCGCCGAAGATGGACAGGCGCAGGTTGCGCAGCATCGGCCCGAAATCGGTCAATGCCCCCACGCCCATAAAGATCACCGGCGGAAGGAACCCGGTTTTTATCAGCAAATAGTAGATGAAGTTCATTAATCCCAATTCGTGCGCTATCTCATGCAGCGGCATTTTCCAAATATCCAGCATCTTGCCGTGCACGTTCACCATCCCGTCCTGATCGGCCTGTATCACACCCATGTCTCCGCCGGGAAAATTGGCAATCAGCACCCCGAAGGCAATCGGCACCAGCAGCAAAGGTTCGTATTCCTTCACAATCCCCAGGTACAGCAGTGCGAAGGCAAGGGCATACATTATCAATATCTGCGGCTCGGCAATAATATTGCCGAAGGCCGTCATTTCATACAATTTCCGGAGTATCTCGTCCATTAAAAGATTATTTAATCATCATCAGTACCGTTTTGTCTTCTTCGACGGAATCGCCCGGCTTCAGGCAGATGGCAGTGACGACGCCGTCTTTTTCGGCCGCCACCGCGTTGTAGACTTTCATGGCTTCCACGAAGCAGACCGTTTGCCCCTTCTTGACCGTATCGCCCACTTTTACGGGTGTATCCGAGGCGTTTTTTACAGGAAAATATTTCCCTTCGAGCGGTGCGAGCAACGGTTCGCCCTCACCCGCGGCCGGCGCTTTTTCGGCAGGCGGCGCTTTCCGATCTTCCTCCGCAGGCTGAACGGCATTACCCGAAGGGTCGCCAAACGAAACGGTTACCTTGTAATACTGTCCGTCCACATTGACCGACAATGTCTGAGGCTTTTCCGGCAAATGGTTTTCCACGTTCTTTTCCTCCACCCGCCTGGCCACGTCCGCCACGAAATCCGCTTTTGCCTTGCCTGAGCGATACGCTTCGTACTGAGCCGGGTGCATGGCATATTCAAACAACTCCTCGTCGTCTTCGCCCGTATCCCAGCGCTTTTCCTTCATCAATGCGCGATACTTGTCCAGCGCATCGGGATAATTATCCTGCGGATCGCCTTCAAAAAACTCGCGCCCTTCGTCCTTTGCCTTTTCGATCAGTTCGGGCGCCAGCGTGCCCGGCAAGCGTCCTGCCTTTCCAAGGAGCATATCCCAAATGTCATCGGCAATGATGCTCCACCGCGCCTTTCCCTTCAGCATCTGCGAGACGTTCATCAGTGCAAGATTTTTCACATACTGGCTGAACGGCGTCACAAGCGGCGGATAGCCCACGCGCGGCCATACGTAAGCCACTTCGTCGAACAGTTTGACCAGCAGGTCATCCTGCGACATGTCCTTTTCTCCCTTCTTCCTCCGGCTTTTGTTGATAGATTCAAGATTTGTCTCCAAATCAGCCATCAAACTGCCCATCATGCCTCCCGGCAATCCCGGGGCGATCAGCAACGAATTCATCAGACGGTTTTTGGGACTGATGTACAAGCCCAGGAAATCGTCCGTAAACTCCTGAATCATCGTGCGCACCCTCATGTAAGCCTCCATGTTTATCCCGGGAACGTTGAACCCCGCGTCTTTCAGCATCGCCTGCACGGTCAGCAGGTCGGCATGACCCGTTCCCCACGACAGCGGCTCCATTCCCACATCAATATAGTCGCAACCCGCCTTGCAAACTTCCAGAATCGACGCCACGCTGAATCCCGGTCCTGCATGGCTGTGATACTGAACCGGTATGCCCGGATACGCACGCTTGATGTTGGCCACGATCTGCCCCAGCGAATAGGGACGCCCGATGCCGGCCATGTCCTTGATACATATTTCATCTGCTCCTTCCCGGATGAGTTCAACGGCCATATTCGTGTAATATTCAACCGTGTGGACAGGCGAGCAGGTAATCGACAGTGCGCATTGCGAAACCATGCCCGCATCCTTTGCATAGCGGATGGAAGGCTTGATGTTCCGCAGGTCGTTCAAGCCGCAGAACGTACGCGCAATATCCGTGCCCTGCACCTTCTTCACCTTGTAAAACAAGCGGCGCACGTCGGCCGGCACAGGACTCATCCTCAATCCGTTCAATGCCCTGTCCAGCATTTGCGTCTGCATACCCGCCGCATGAAACGGCTTTGTCCATGCGCGTACCGCATCATTCGGATTTTCGCCAAACAGCAGGTTGACCTGTTCAAAACCGCCGCCATTCGTTTCTACCCGGGCAAAACAGCCCATTTCAATTATGGCAGGGGCTACCTGCACCAATTGGTCTACACGGGGAACATATTTACCGGCAGACTGCCACATGTCCCTAAAAACCAAACAAAATTTCACTTCGTGTTTCATGAAGTTATTGTTTTAATCATTAATCGTTATTGATTTGCAGGCATTTTGCTGCTTCCTGACGGAAGTAACCCTGCCCTTTCCTCCTGTCGTGACGCTTACGGACGAAACGATGGCCGCTACAACCTCTTTAGGTATGCCGCCGGACGGACGCGATACCGCCGGCAAAGCTTCCGCGAGCAACCGGGGCTGCGCAGGCGCATATCGGTTAACCCACAAGATTAGGAGTTTCCCTAATCCGATTAAAATCAAAAGGATAAGGAATACCGTAATCATCCCTACCCACATCAGTAAAAAACCTAAACCTATATTTTCCATCTCTGTCATTTTCTTTCGTTATAATCGTAATTGCCTAAACATCTTGACTTTCCTTCTCATTTAAAAAATGAAAAAAATCGGCTCAAAATTAGTGAAAACCTACTTCCTTGCCAAACAATTAAACGTTAAAAATACATCTTCATTCGTTAATTTGCGAATACAGGGAGATAAAGAAAGCATTTTATGCAACAATCCGACACATGCATGTGAAATATTAGAGTGAGAATGATCGCAAAGCAAAAACACTGCCTGAAAGAAATGGGAACAATTCAAATTGTCGTTTTTTTATTCCTGTCTAATGTTTGACATACCTCTAAACGCCGGCAGGCTTTACCGGCTAAAAGCGACAATTTGAAATGCGTCCCTTCACCTTGTCGGAAATGACAAGAATATGAATTTGAATTATTTTGCCACCTTTTCAAGCCATTTGACCATCAACAGCATCACAATCATGGACAATCCACAAGCAGCGGCGAACACCAGCCAGCAAGCCCATAGAGGCACAGAGGTATAAAGGATTCCGCCTATAAACAGCAGGATGTTGCCTATTGCGGTAGCGGCCAGCCAGCAACCTTGCATCAATCCCTGCAAGTGAGGCGGCGCAACTTTGGATACGAACGATAATCCCAACGGCGAGATGAACAGCTCGGCCACCGTCAGGATAAAGTACATCCCTACCATAACCATAGGCGTAATTCGCATGACATTCAATGCTTCGGAGGACATTGTCGACAAGGTGTCTTTTGCCGGAAGCGCTATTGAACATGCCAGCAGAAACACGTAGCCCAACGCCGCTATACCCATTCCGATTCCGATTTTTTTCGGCGTAGAGGGTTCTTTGTCCTTCTTTCGCAAGGTTCCGAATATCCACATAATCACAGGCGTAAGGAATACCACGAAAAACGGATTGACACACTGGAAAAGTTCTGCACCCTTGAGAGTAGTAAAATAGATGTTTATGTTAATAATATCCAGATTGATGTAGTCGCGGGCGAAATAAGTCAGCGAATAACCGTTCTGGTGAAACGAAAACCAAAAAAAGATGACAATGCCAAACACGGCAAACAATGCCCAGATACGCCGTCTGATTTCTTCTGCGCTCATTTTTATTTCCTCTCTGCTTGTTTCTGCCGCACGACCGGACTTCTTCTGCGCCGGATCGGGAAACGTCTTTTTGTTTATCATATAAATGACTAACGAAATGAACATTGCAACAATGGCAGCCATGAACGCATACTGGAATCCGCGATTGAAAACATCCAGATATTGATTGCAGAATGCCGTAAGGTCGGCAGGAATTATTCTGCCGTCGATAACGACCTCCTGCGCATATTTTTGCAGATTTTCCAGACCGGTGACATCCATGGCATTGCCATGACTTAAATATTTGTGGCATAATTCCGGCAGGGCGGCGTTATAATCAAAATTATTTACTTCCAGCCACCAGTTTCTTAATCCGACTGCGATGAACGGAGCAACAAAACCTCCTACGTTGATAAACATGTAAAAAACCTGAAAGCCGGTATCCCTGTGCTTTGCATATTCCGGCCGGTCGTACATCTGTCCGACCAGCGCCTGCAAATTGCCTTTGAAAAGTCCGTTGCCGAACGCAATGACAAACAAACCGGCGCAGGTAAGCGTCAGGTACATGGGCAGATCGGGAACAGGCGTCGGAGTCGGCACGGCAATAATCAGGTAGCCTACTGCCATTAAAATGATTCCTGTCAGGATCGTGCCCTTGTAATTTCTCGTTTTGTCGGCAATCAGGCCTCCTATCAGCGCCAAAACATAGGTGGAAGCATAAAAAGCCGAATAAATATATCCGGTGGTCGTTTCGTCCAGACCGAATTTGGAGGAGATGAACAATGTCAGGATTGCCATCATGATGTAGAAGCCGAAGCGTTCGCCCATGTTGGAGAGCGATGCGCCAAGTAAACCTTTGGGATGATTTTTGAACATGTTATAGAAATTTTATTGGTTATGATTCACTGTTGATTTTGACTTGCAATTAAGATATAATCTCTATTGTATTATCTGTTTTAAAGCGCCCGTTTCCGAATAGAAGTATACTTTTACGGGTTTCTTTTTATCTTCGAACATCACGGGTGCAAGCAATTCGTATGTGCCGAACTGTACAATCTGCACCTCGCCTTTGAAAAGCATGTGCTGCGCCGTTTTGATTTCGACAGCCGCTTTTCCGGGGACATTGTATACGATGCCTTTCATTTTTCCTTTTTTCTCGGCCTCTTTGGGGGTCAGTTCCGGCGCTTTTTCCGTAGCTCTCAGATTCATATAGACAGGTTCTCCGCCCAGATCGTCGGCATCCAGTACGCCCAGTTTTGTTGAAAAGCGAAACAGGACTTCGTTTTCCAAATCCTCCTGAGGGATGATGCGGATGTCGTAGTAGGATGTTTCGGTTGTGCGCGTACCGGTAAAAAGACTTGTCAGTGCATTCTCCTGGTTTTCCAGTTGACTGATTACAATTTTCATGGCTTCGCCGTCAGGAGGCAGATTATCGGCATCGCCTGTAAGGATGTCCATTTTGCTTTCGCGGATATGGTAGATTTGTTTGGCGGCGACTTCGGCTTGTCGTGCCTGAGAGCCGGCTTTCAGCAATTCTTCCGTAAACACGGCCATGACATTGCCTGTGGCATCATCTCGTGGAGATGTTACGGCAGAGTTGTCGACGGGCGGAGCGGCCGGCAGCGTATATTCGGCGTTGATGGAACATAACAGGCCGTCTTCCGTTAAATATACGTAGGGGGCAACCGTACCTGCCTTAAATTCGACCGTATACGTGTTGTTTGTGTCCGGGATGCCTTTGTTTTCCAGTGTAACTTTGCCCGGTGCATACGAAACGGCGTCTTCGGTTACGGCGTTTTTTACTCCAAGATATTTTTCGGCATACTTGTAATACGGTCCGGCCTTGCAAGTTTCTTTTATGACTTCTACATTAATAATAAGCGACGTGACCGGAAGCGAATATGTTACGCCATAGCCGCTCGCCTTGGTGGCAATTTTTTTTTCGACCTGCGTCTGCGACATCAGCAGGGCGGGTATGCACAATGCAACCATTACGGGAAAGATATATTTCATTTTTGATAATCTGCTTCTAAAACGACAGCGCAAAGCTAATAATTTATTTTATGAGCAACAAATATGCCGGACAAGTTTCCTGTTTTTTTAGTATTACGCGGAGAGTTGAAATCATACGAAAAATTGCACAGTAAAAATAATGTCTTTACATTTGCGCATTAAACGGAAAATACACTAAAACTTCAGTTCTATGGGAAATTACAAAAAAATTGTTTCTTTTGCAGCAGGATCGGCTTACACAGCCTTGCTTGCGTTTATAATCGTCTGCATCGACCAGTCGATTAAAGGGTATATGCCTGTCGGCAGCGAAAACGGATTTACTTATATTGCGTTCGTCGCGTGGGCGGTATATTTTTTCACCGGTACGGCTAAAGACGGCATTCGCGCCGCCATCGGATACGTGATCGGCATAACGTTCTCTATCGGTATTGTTACACTTTCCGGCGTGTTTACATGTATGCCGTGGTTCGCCGTTCCGATTGCGGTGTTTATCGTGGTTTTCATTGTGCTTTACCTCGAAAAAGCGCCGTGGATTAATTATATCCCGTCGATGTTTGTCGCATCGGGATGTTTTTTCGGCATAATCAACTATGTCCCCGGCGCCGGCGAAAATCTTTGTGCTGCGGTAACGGTGGAGCTGGTCTACGGATTTCTCGGATTGCTGTTCGGATGGATTACGGTTGCCGGAAAAGGCTTGCTGACAAAACTGTTTGACGGGAAATAATCCTGTTTTTTAAATAATTGCAAAGCGCATGTGATTTTCATATCCGTGCGCTTTGTGATTGTTCCGGAATAGTTTGACTGATGTGTTTTGAACAGTCGGGTAACTGCCGGAAACTTTCGGGTAATTACTCCGGTTCTTCGGGTAATTACCCGGATTTTTTGAGTAATTAC
>JAISNP010000092.1 GCA_031276175.1 Tannerella sp. | reverse complement strand
GCCGCCTGCTGGCAGAACCGAAAGGGTCAGAGAGGGCCGTGGAGCGAAATCGAGAGCGCCGTCGTGCCGTAAAACGGACGGAGCGGGAGGCGCCGATTTGCTGCGCCCGACGGTTTGGGTACGGACGTTTCAGGGGGATTGCTTGGGTGGCGCCCGCGTTTTTCAAGTAAATTACCCCTGCCGCAAGCCATTTGCAGCAGGGGTAAAATTGTGGATTCCGGAGTTTTGATGCGGTCTTTTCCGGCGAAGGCCGTAATTGCGCGCCGTCAGTCTTGCTTCACTAATTTGAGTTCTTCGATCAGGCGCGGACACTTTCCCCATCGGTCTATCAGATAGAGCACGTAGCGGATGTCGACTCCTATGCAGCGTTGCAGTTCGGGTTCGAAGGCGATGTCGCCGCTCATGGCTTCCCAGTTGCCGTCGAAGGCCAGCCCGATAAGGCGGTTGTGTTTATCTAAAATCGGGCTGCCCGAATTGCCTCCCGTGATGTCGTTGTTCGTGAGGAAGCAGAGTTGCAATTCGTTTTTTTCGTTGCCGTAGGGAGCAAAGTCTTTTTTTCCGAGCAGGTCGAGTATTTCCGGCTGTACGTAAAACTCGTCGTTTGTGGCATCTTCTTTTTCCAGCACGCCTTTTTCCGTCGTATAATAGTCGTACCATGTGGCGTCGAAGGGGCGGTATCCGTTGATGGAGCCGTAGCTCAGGCGCATCGTGAAGTTGGCGTCCGAATAAAACGTTTTTTCGGGATACATCTCCTGCAGGCCTGCAAGGTATAGCCGTTCGCCTTTTTCGATGTCTTCGCCCTCCGAAGCGATTTGCTGCTGGAGTGCGAATATTGCAAAGATGGCGGACATGGAGAGCGCGATTGCGGGGTCTTTTTTCACCACTTTGTCGTATTGCTTTTTGTCCCGCAGCAGCGAGGCAATCTTGTCGTAGGAAGCGATGGAGGTATTCCGGAACATGTCGTTTGCGTATTTTTCGTAGTCGCCCTTGTATTTCCTGTCGATTTCCGGGTAGATGTCCGGCAGATATTCGGCGGGCAGACGTGATTTTACAATCTTCATCATCGCGGCCAGCACCTTGCAGTCAAGTTCGCGTTCGTAGTCCTTGAAAAACGGGCGGAACTCGTCTTCCAGCGTCATGCTGATTTCGTCGGGCGTACTGTATTTCATGTCCACGCCGTAAACCATTCGAGCAAGGCGTATGATTTCGGCTCCTCCCGCAAAGGCTTCCGTCAGGTAGGTTGCGTAGCGCCGGTATTCCGACGAGGCGGTATATCCTTTTTCCAGCTGCTCCATCACGTGGCCGTACTTTGCCTTGCGCTCCGGATCGCCGTCGACCCACTCGGTAAAAGCCTTTTCTTCGGCTTTTTTACGCGCTACGACATGCAGTCTTTCCAGTCCGCGATTCATGCCTATGGAGTTTTTCCAGTAATTGGCGCTTCCGGCATATTTGGAGGCATACTTGATGCGCACGTCGTCGCTTGCGGCCATGCTTTCTTTCCATATGTCCTGCTTGATGCCTCTCACTTCGATACGCGGCTTGTTGCTGTCTTCCATTCGCTGTTCTACGCCCCATGAGCAGAGGTAGCGGAATGTGCTGCCGGGGAATCCCAGCGTCATCGCATAATCGTTTTTCTCGTAGCCCTGAAGCGATATTTCCGCGAAATATTCGGGCTTGTACGGACGGTTGTCTGCCGAATATTCCGCCGGACGGTTATCGGCGTCGGCATACACGCGGAAAACGGAAAAGTCGCCCGTATGGCGCGGCCACATCCAGTTGTCCGTATCGCCGCCGAACTTGCCGACCGAGCCGGGAGGGGCGAAAACAAGACGCACGTCGCGGTATATGTCGTACACTACTATAAAATACTTGTTCCGGCTGTAAAACGGCACGATCTCGGCCGACAGGAATTCGCTGTGCCCGATGGAGTCGCATATTGCTTCGCCGATGGAGTCGGCTTTGAGGATGCGGTAAAATTCGTCTTCAATCCCGGCTATTCTTTCCATAATGCGGTCGCTCACGTCTATCGTTTCTTTCAGGTAGTAAACGCTCAGGTCGGATACGGGTATTTCTTCTTCGACGGACTGCGAAACGAAACCGTCTCTGAGGTAATTGTTCGTCACGCTGCTCAATTTCTGGAGCGCGCCGTATCCACAATGATGATTGGTAAAAACCAGTCCCTTGCCGGATACGGTGATTCCCGTACAGCCACCTCCGAAGATGACTACCGCATTTGCCACGCACGGCGCCGAGTCGCTGTACAATTGCTCGAAAGGCGCCTCAAAGCCCAAATCCCTCATTCGCGCCAGATTGCGCGCATTCAACTCTTTTAATACCCACATGCCCTCATCGGCATACGCAAAGTGCATTCCCACCAGCAGCAGTAACGCCGCACATACTTTTTTTACTTGTTTCATTTGTTTGTTTCTATTAATATTCAATGTTTATGTATTTCGAAATAATCGCCCCACGTACGGGATTTCCGCCAGTGGGAGGTCGCGCCTGATGATAAAACCGGCAAAAAGCAGCCACAACACGGTGCGGTACAAAAGCCGCAAACCGACCGGTTCGACATGAGGTATCATCCCCGCCGCCAACAATCCCGCCGCAAGCAGGCTGTAGAGCAGCGCCGAACGCAAATCGTAGGCAACCGGGTACTTCTTCCGCCCGACAAGATATGAAAGCGCCATCATCAGCAAATTGCTTGCAAACGATGCCCATGCACATGCCATGTATCCGTATCGCGGCACAAAGAGCACAATAATCGCAATCGTCGACAGACATCCGGCTATGGAAAAACAGGCGCCCCAGACGGTGCGGTCGGTCAATTTATACCATACCGACAGGTTGAAATAAATCCCGAAGCACAGTTCGCCGAGCATCACGACCGGCACTACTTTCAGCCCCGGATAAAACTTCGCATCGACAAAGTACTTGAGCACATCGTCGAGGTAAAACACGACGCCCAGAAAAATCACCCATGCGAAAATGATGAAATATTTCATTGCCCCGGCATACGCCTTGCGGTTGTCGCCGCCCCTGTTTTTTGCAAAGACAAACGGTTCGTAGGCATAGCGGAACGCCTGCACGAACATCACCATCACGACCGCAATCTTGAAACATGCGCCGTAGATACCCAACTGCGCCGTGGCAAACGCCCTGTCTTCAAACAGGAACGGGAAAAGAATTTTGTCTGCCGTCTGATTCAGTATCCCCGCAATTCCCAGTATCAGGATGGGAAACGAATAGGCAAGCATCTGCCGCAGCACGCGGAAATCCATCCCGGAGCGGAAGCCCGGAAGTATCTCCGGCAACAGCATAAAGAGCGTGAGGACGGATGCAAATACATTGGAAACCAATATGTATCCCACGCCGTAATCCGCCTTGTAAAACCATTCGACCCATTCGGGATGCGATGCGTGTACGAGCGGGCATACGACGAGGAAAAAAAGGTTTGCCGAAACGTTCAGCCCTATATTCGTCAGTTTGATTGCGGCAAAACGAGCGGCTTTGCGCCCGTATCTCAAATAAGCGAACGGGATGCAAGAAAAAGCGTCTATTGCCGTAATTGCCGCCAGCATCCCGATATATTCCGGATGAGCGGCGCAGTCCAGCCATTCGCCGACGGGTTGCAACAACCCCATGCACAGGATAAAGAACAGCATCGACGTAAAGCCGAGGCTGTACAGCGCCGTCCCGTATACGCGCATCGGTTCGCGCTCTTCTTTTTTATTGATGAAGCGGAAAAGCCCCGTTTCCATGCCGTAGCAGAGCAGCACGAGCAGCAGGGCTGTCCAGCCGTAAAGATTGGTGACCGTCCCGAAATCTTTCGTCCCGCCGGTAAGCACGCGGGTATAAAGCGGCACCATCATCCAGTTCAGGAAACGACCGACGATGCTGCTCAGTCCGTATATAGCGGTATCTTTCGCCAATCGTTTCATGCCTCCTGCCATTCCGCTGTTTTTTAGTCAAACAGTAAACCCTGCGACGACGGGCGCAGTTTTCCCAGATGGGTATAGGCCAGAGCGGTGACTTCGCGTCCGCGCGGCGTACGTTTAATAAAACCTTCCTGTATCAGGAACGGTTCGTACACTTCTTCCAGCGTACCGGGATCTTCTCCCAGCGCTGTGGCAATGGTCGAAAGGCCGACCGGCCCTCCTCCGAACTTGTCAATAATCAGGGTAAGCAACTTATTGTCCATCTGATCCAGTCCGTAGCGGTCAATGTGCAACGCTTCCAGTGCATAGCAGGTTATAGCCTTGTCGATTTGTCCGTTTCCTTTCACCTGCGCAAAGTCTCTCACGCGCCGCAGCAGCGCGTTGGCAATACGCGGCGTCCCGCGGCTGCGTCCCGCGATTTCACGGGCTGCATCCGTTTCGCAGACAATGTTCAATATATCCGCACTTCGCAGTACGATCTTTGTAAGCGTCTGCACGTCGTAGTATTCCAGATGCAGATTAATGCCGAAACGTGCGCGTAGCGGACTGGTAAGCAATCCGCTGCGGGTCGTCGCTCCTATCAGCGTAAACGGCGCCAGATCAATTTGAATGGAACGTGCGCTCGGCCCCTTGTCTATCATGATGTCGATGCGAAAATCTTCCATAGCCGAATAAAGATACTCTTCCACTATCGGGCTAAGGCGGTGAATCTCGTCAATAAACAAAACGTCGTTTTTCTCCAGCGAGGTCAGCAGTCCGGCCAGGTCGCCGGGCTTGTCCAGCACGGGGCCTGACGTCACCTTGAATCCGACGTCCAACTCGTTCGATATGATGTTCGAAAGCGTCGTCTTTCCCAACCCCGGCGGGCCGTGAAGCAACACGTGGTCGAGCGCTTCCTTTCGCAACCGCGCAGCCGCTACAAATACTTTCAGATTTTCGACCACAGCCGTCTGGCCGCTGAAACCCTGAAACGTGAGCGGGCGCAGCGCATTTTCGTACTCGTGCTCCGATTCCGGCGTCCGGTTCACCTCGCGTATGTCAAAATTGTCATTCATGCGGAATTTGTTTCAACAAGCGGCAAAGATAGTAAAAAAGAGACGTAAAACAGGATGTGTTGCATTTATACTTTGTGCATACGATTCAAGCAGGGGCAAAAGTATGCTGCGAAACGCCTTACAGGCGAAACAGTGACGTTACCGAGAGATTCGGTGAACTCACTGCAAGGCTTACCGGAAGACTTGGAAATATCAGCAACTGTACTCAAAAATAAAATGAGGTATGTTTGCGTATTATATGTATTCATATTATATTTGCACCGGCAATTTTAGTATTGAACAATTTAAACAGTTTATTTTATGTGGATTAAATCTTATTCAATGGTAACCAAAGAGGTTACAAAGGAGCAAATGTGGCAGTTATGGTCGGATGTAAACCGCTGGCCTGTATGGGACAAAAGTCTTGAGACGACAAAGTTGGAAGGCGAGTTTGCAGCCGGAAATTCTTACATTTTCCAACCCAAAGGCAGCCCGAAAATGAAACTCAAGATTCATGAGGCGGTTGTAAACCATAAATTTACCGACATTACGTCATTCCCCTTAGCCAAAATGTACGGCGAACATACGTTTGAGGAAACTCGCGACGGATTGAAACTGACAACGACAATGAAAGTGGTTGGGCTGTTGGGATTTCTGTGGCGCAAACTTGTGGCGCAAAAAATCGTGGACTCATTGCCGCAAGACATGCTTACACAGATTGAAGCTGCCAAAAAACTACAACCATGACACGATTTTGGCTTAATTGCTTCAAAAATGATTGAGGATGAAGACAAAGGATAACACGTTCAGCGTAGAGAAAGCAGAAGACAGTTCCGGTTTTTTGCTGTGGCAGGTGACGAGCCTTTGGCAACGGGCGGTGAGGCAGGCTTTGGAACAGTATGGCCTGACACATTCGCAGTTCGTGCTTTTGACATGCCTGCACTGGTTAAGCCTGCATCATGAAGAGATCACGCAGATTACCCTGTCTGTCCATTCAAAGATTGACGCGGCAACTACGTCCGCCGTTTTGCGGACACTGCAAAAAAAAGGATTTATCCGGAGACAGGAACATTCCACCGATACACGCGCTAAAAAGATAGCACTTACCGCTAAAGGCAAAGGGCTGGCCAAAAAAGCAATCGTGACGGTGGAGCAGGTCGATAAAGCTTTTTTTTCGTCATTGGGCAGCGAGGTTGCCGTGCTGAATACGCTGTTAAATTCGCTGGTGAAAAAGCAGGAGGCGTAGGAGGCTGAAAAATCGCCGAATGTAAAGGGGTAATGCAGGTTGTGCGTTGCCCTTTTTCGCGTTTGGTTACGGCAAATCCCGGCCGGGTGGGATGGTCGTACACTATTCCGCTGTCTGTGGAAATTGTTACCTTTGCGGCGAAAGGCGAAAAGTAATATCTGAAATTAAACCCATCATGAGCAAAAAAAGAAAGGATAACGGTGCGGGGGACGGAAATTATTCTGTTGTTACACAAAAAGGAAGGATTATCATGAAAAGTCTGCAAGGCGTCGAAAGTACATTGTTTATCCCGCTGGCTGCCCGTGTTTTTGCTTCAAAAAAGTTTCCCGAATATTTTTATGATGAAAAATCACTCGCCATGGAAAAATATATTCCGGGCGATACGATACGGGAAAAATCATCCGAATATGCTTTCATGGCTTCCGTTGCCAGATATTACAATATGGATAATATGGTGAAATCTTTTATCTCAAAACATCGAAAGTGCAATATTGTTTATCTCGGCGCCGGGCTTGAGACTGCGTACTACCGACTCAATAACCCAAGCACGCTGTTTTACGAGGTAGATTTACCGGAGGTGATCGACATACGGCGCTCCATATTGGGTGAACATGAAAATGAAATATTGCTTGACGGCGATATGTTTGATACAGTGTGGATAGATAAAATTAATGCCGCTCTCCCCTCTTTGCTCATTGTATCCGGCGTTTTCCAGTATTTCACGGAAGAGAAAGTTGTACGGTTTATCACAGACATACGCGCCGGTCTGAAAGGCGCTGAACTGATATTTGACGCTACAAATGAAACAGGTATTAAATATGCGAACAGGTATGTCAGAAAAACGGGCAATACCGGTGCGCTTATGCACTTCTACGTCAATGACAGCATTGATTTCGCACGCAAGACCGGTACGGTTTTGATAGAAGAACGTGTATTTTTCACAGATGCACGAAAGGTGCTTGCAAAGAAGTTGGGGTTTTACACGCGAATAGCCATGCGAATTGTTGATAACAAAAAAAGAGCTATAATATTACACCTTAAAATAAATTAGATGCAGCTACAGCGCATATTACAGGTCTGTATAGGCTGAAAAGAACATAAAAACAAGATGTGCGTAACATGAGTAAATAAAACAGACATGAAATTTACCGGTTGATTTTTTCGTCTTACCTTTACGCCCGAAATAATTAAAAGATACAGATTATGAACAATAATGAAAACGCAGGAAAAGCCTGCATCGATAAAAAACATTTGATAATTGGAGCTGATCCTTTTCCTCCATATCAGTATTATGATGCAAATGGAATTTTGCAGGGAACAGACTATAGCAGGATAAAGGA
>JAISNP010000013.1 GCA_031276175.1 Tannerella sp. | reverse complement strand
GCTTCTCCCGGAGGAGGCGAGGGTGCAACTCCCGACGGCGGAGCAATAAGCGAAGTTTCTTCGTCTTGCGAGGGTTGCGTTACGGTATCTTCTTCGCTTTCGCTATCTTCGTAATGCATGTCGGTCACCAAACTGCTTTCCGACGATGGCCTGTCGGGAAGCTGCTCCGGACTGAACATTGAGAACGGTTTATTTACCATCTCTTTCAGTTCTTTTTCGGGGATGAACGTCAACTTGTGGTGTTCGGAAATGACGATGCGTTCACCCGTATTGACATGTACACTTTCTCTTTCCTTTACGAGTATTATCTTAAAAACGCCAAGCCCCCTGACCTGAACCTGATGGTCGCTCCGTATTCTTTCGTTGAGGACGGCTATCAATTCGTCGAGGAATTTTTCCGCATCCTGCTGTTCGATGCCCGTCTTTTCGGACAGCATCTCGGCAATGTTGTACAGTGAAAATCTTTCATCCATTGTTGTCCAATATTTTAAGATAAGTTTTAAAGGATGCGACCGGTTTGAACACGGGGATTAATTTGGGTGGAATCAGGTAGCGTTTTCCGTTGGTCGGGTTGACGGATTCGCGTTCTGCCTTTTTACGGGCTTCGAACTGCCCCAATCCGTGCATGCTTAGCACATCATTGTTTGCCAGCTTTTCGCCGACAATGGCTCCAAGGGCTTTAAGGGCTTTTTCCACATCTTTCTCCTCCCACTCAAGGCGGGCGGACAGCGCTTCGATTACGGTTACATCTTTCATTGTCAATTATATCTCAATTTGTTTTTTTGTTCTTTCAATTGTCGCACACGATACCACCGATCATTTTCAGGTTCATGTGCGACGGATGTTGTATATTTTCGCTTCAATATTAGCTGTTTTTTTATATCACGACAAACGGCTTTGCTTTTTTTAATGATAATTCAATATTTCACCATATAATTCAAATGCTTCGGCAGACTTGATTTTCACATCGTAAAAGTAGCCTGTTTTAAGTTTTTTCGCTTTGGGAATCAGCACTTCGGGATCGACTTCGGGTGAATCGAATTCGGTTCTCCCGACGAAATAATCGTTTTCTTCTCGATCGATAATGGTCTTGTAGACATAGCCTGTTTTTTCGTCGTTCAGTTCCCATGCGATTTTTTCCTGTATGCGCATTAGACGGTCAAGACGCTCCTGCTTGATTTCATCGGGCACATCGTCGCGGTAATTTTCGTAAGCATACGTGCCGCTTTCGTGACTGTAGGCGAAAGCGCCCATCCGTTCGAAACGGACATCACGGACAAATTGCAGCAATTCTTCGAACTCGCGTTCGGTTTCACCCGGATAGCCTGTCATCAGCGTGGTGCGGAGGTGTATACCGGGCACCTCGTCACGAAGCCGTTCAATCAGTTGCCACGCCTCTCGACAGCTTGTGTTGCGACGCATTCTTTGCAAGACCGGGTCGCTGGCATGTTGCAGGGCGATGTCGAGATAGCGACAGACATTTTCGCGCTCGCGCATCACGCGCAAAAGGTCGAAAGGGAAATGCGACGGATAAGCGTAGTGCAGACGAATCCATTCTACTCCCCGTATATCCGAGATTTTTTCTACCAGCGAGGGTAGCGAGGGTTTGCGATACAAATCCAGTCCGTAATAAGTCAAGTCCTGCGCAATCAGCTGAAGTTCCTTTACACCGTTGTCGACCAGCCGTTCGACTTCGGCAAGAATGTCTTCTTCGGGACGCGACCTGTGCTTGCCCGTAATGAGGGGTATGGAACAGTAGGCGCAGGTACGATCACAACCTTCCGAGATTTTCAGATAAGCGTAGTGCGGAGGCGTAGTAATGATACGGTCTGCGTCATGCTCCTGATGGTAAGGTTTGCCGAGATCGCGAAGGATTTCCTTCCAGTTGAATTTGCCGTAAAACTTGTCGACGAAGGGCAACTCCTGCTGCAAATCGGCTTTGAAGCGTTCCGACAGGCAACCCATCACGAACAACTTGCCGATGCGTCCTTGTCGTCTGGCTTTTTCGAGATCAAGGATGACGTTGACGGATTCTTCCTGTGCGTCTCCGATGAAAGCGCATGTATTGACGATGACGATTTCACCGTTCACTTTCGGAGGGTCGTGGGCAACAGTATATCCGTTCAGACGAAACTGGCACATCAATTGTTCCGAATCAACAAGGTTTTTGGAGCAACCCAGCGTGACGATGTCGACCTTGTTTTTTCTCATTCTCCGAATAAGGAATCAACAAATGCCTTTTTATTGAAAACCTGCAAATCTTCCATGCCTTCGCCCAGACCGATGTATTTGACGGGAATGTGGAAATGGTCGGAGATGCCGATCACTACCCCTCCCTTTGCCGTACCATCCAGTTTGGTTATAGCCAGTGCATTGACTTCCGTTGCCGCGGTAAACTGCCTTGCCTGTTCGAATGCGTTCTGTCCTGTCGAACCGTCAAGGACGAGCAACACTTCGTGCGGCGCATCAGGGAGGACTTTTTTCATCACCTGCTTTATCTTGGTCAATTCGTTCATCAGGCCTATTTTGTTATGCAGACGGCCGGCCGTGTCGATAATCGCCACATCCGCATTGTTGGCTTTGGCCGAATTAAGTGTGTCGTAAGCTACCGAAGCCGGGTCGGCTCCCATTTTTTGTTTTACGATGGAAACGCCGATGCGCTCGCTCCAGACGGTCAACTGCTCGACCGCAGCCGCACGAAACGTATCGGCTGCTCCCAAAAAGACTCGTTTTTCCTTTTTCTTGAACTGGTATGCCAATTTGCCGATCGTCGTCGTCTTCCCCACCCCATTTACACCTACAACCATGATGACGTAAGGTTTTCGGTCGGCAGGAAGGGTGAAATCGTCCATGCTGTCCGTCTTGTTTTCGGTCAGCAACTCAGCAATCTCTTCCCGTAGCATGGCCGTCAACTCTTCCGTAGTGACGTATTTATCGGATGCAGCCCGTTTCTCTATGCGCTTGATGATTTTCAGGGTCGTATCCACACCGACATCCGAAGTTATCAGTATTTCTTCCAGTTCATCAAGGATGGAATCGTCGATTTTACATCGCCCCACAATGGCTTTGGTCAACTTGGCAAATACGCTCTGTTTTGTTTTGGCAAGCCCCTTGTCAAGTGTTTCTTTCTTTTCTCTATTGAATAAATTGAATATCTTCATAATAATTTTGTGCTCATTCCGAAAAACAGTGCAAAGATATGAAATAAAATTGTAATACGTCGATAGTATACCGTCCTCATTTATATCCTACGTGCACAATATGCCCTTTTTTCCGGCAAATAGAAAATCGTGTGTCGACGTACCTCCATGTTTTCCGAATAATACATGTTTTCCGAATAATAAACTAACGTGAGTTCAACGTAAGAAAAGGCAAAAAAGTATCGAGACCTGAGTCCGTCCGTCATAAAAAGAACACACAGACAGCAAGAGTGGAATAAAATTAATTATCATATCACAATACATCATAAAATACGACTAAATGTATCCTATACGGATCCTATACAGATTCCGTATCCCGCAAATCGGGCATTTTTGGTGAATAAAACCAAAACAAAACACACGCAATTCGTGTTTTATCAGACTTATTATCTGATTTTAACGCAACGAAAAACCTCCGCGTATCTCGCCTGCACGGATACACGGAGGAATTATACACACGGAAAGACCGGAATTTCTGTTCGGGTTTATTGTCGTGAAACAATCATTTCCCGAAACGATTCCGTATCATAATTTACTCTTCTTGCTGCTGCTTTTATCCTGCTTCAAACTTCTTCTGCAACTGCGGATAAGTTCGAGAGGCGTACAGTTGAACTGTCTCTTGCAGAACCAGTTGAAATGTGTGGCCGAGTTGAAGTTAAATTCTTCCATGAGATCGCTGATGGTAATATCAGGATCCATAGCTTTGGCTTTCACATGTTTGGCTATCTGATTCAACATCCACTGTCTGGCAGAAGTCCCGAAAACGCTTTTGAACTTGCAGTCGAACGTAGTCCGTCCCATGTTTGCAAGAGAAGCCAGTTCGCCTACATTTTTTACGTTCATGTAGTTGTGCATGATAAGACTTCTGAAGTCCGACTCGCCGACTATTTCATGAAACAGTTTAACCACTTCTTTCCTGCTGTAAAATGTCCGAAGAATCAAAAACAGTTCTTTCTCCTTAATTTCGTGCAAAAGTTCGCAATTCAGTCCTTCTCTCAGATAAAATATCAGACCGCTCAGGAAGCTATCCATCGGATAACGAATAGGAACGGTGCTCAGCAGTTCGAGGTCATCATAGACGTCGTTGCCCATCTGCTGAATGAACAACTTGTCACAAATCGACCGCAGCATTTTAAATGAGAAAAGTACCAGTTCGCTGTCTTGTCTCACTTCATAAGAGAATACACAACCTTTAGGTATCAGGATAATTCCGTTGGAAGGCACCTTTCTCGTCACTACTTCTACCGTATGAAAATGTATATTCCCATCCAGCAAAAATAAAAGATTATGATTCTTTTCACTGTTAAAATCAATTGTACCTTCTGCTTTCACTCTGATATACTTAAAACCGAAAGATTCGTCCGTCATATCGCTGTTACAGTTCAGGTATTCATTCTCATAATTCATCATACTATTATTTTTATACAATTCAATTTAATTTGTTCTATTTTAATCTCACATTTTTTATTCATCAATCATTTGGGTTTTTCGTATCTCAATATATAAAGAACGGAATCCCGTTTACCCGGTTTGATTGTCGGGCTTGTGCACTTTTAATTTTAGAGCCGGCTGACGCCGTACGAACTGCGCCCGGATACACCTTTCGCGCAAATCCATCCTGCTTTTCTCCCGTTGTTATGAAACGTATTTACTTTATCCTCCAATATCCTCGTAAACACGCGGGGAGATGCAGTCTCCATTTTTCCTTACATATAGTAATCTTCCGTACTTTCTGTTTCGTTTTTAATATAATATTCCTGTATCATATTTTCGCAATTCAACGATTTTGTTACAGGCGCCGGTAATCATTACACTTGTCGACCGCCGGTTGTTTCTTTTTCTTTTATTATCGTTGGCTGTAATTAGCCGAACACCTTCGAATTCACGTCGCAAATCATTCGGATTACGACCGTCATTTTTCCTGCATTTTCTACCCTCCTTTCTTTCACTTTTTTCGTTCACAATTCAATCACCATTTTTCGCGACATTTTTTCGCTATATAATTAACTAAAAAATATCTTCTTTATCTTATTTCCTTTGCTTTTTTCGTCTCTTATCCTTTCACTTTGTTTATACAGTACAAAGCTACAATTTTTTTGACAATTATTTCTCTTAAATCAACTTTATTTTTTCTATTTCTGATGAATGATTTGTTACAAACAGAAAACAATGTCCGTACAATACTAATAATCAGCAATTTACATATAATATTTTCTTACAGGGATGGCTCTTTCGCGGATTATTTCATATATATATTTGATTATCAATTATTTTAGCTTATATATAAGGCGATTGAATCTGTCATTTTTTTCAAACCATACAGTAGTTATCAGGGAAAAATTGCCCGAAAAAACGCAATCCCTTAATTAAACACGAAAAAAATGCTATTTATGGCGACAGTGTTTTTTATGTCAATATTTATTAATGAATATGCGTGATATTTCAAATGATGCTGTGTAATATATGGATTATATGTCGTTTTTTTATTTGCAATTACGGAATATGGGTTTGCAAAAAGGTAATATTCGTATCATTTTATGGTAAATTTTCCTACATTTGCAGGCGGATTGAAGCGTAAGGCGGATGTCTGCATTTAAAATATACAACCAATTATGAAAGTTATAGATCTGATAAAAGAAAGCCGTACAACGGCCTTTTCGTTCGAAATGTTGCCGCCGCTGAAAGGACACAGCATTACGAACGTATATAAAGTGATAGACAAACTGCGCGAGTTTGAGCCGAAATACATTAATATTACGTCGCATCACAGCGAATATGTCGAAAAGGTAGAGCCTGACGGCAGTATCCGAAGGGTAAACATGCGGAAACGTCCCGGGTCGGTGGCGATTGCCGCGGCAATACAAAACCGCTACGGGATTACGGCCGTGCCGCATATCATCTGCAAAGGTTTTACGAAAGAAGAAACGGAATACGCCCTGATAGACCTGCATTTTCTGGGCGTGTACGATTTGCTGTTGCTGCGCGGCGACGTGAAGTCGTTCGACGCGGGACAGACTCCCGAATTGTATCACGAACATGCGACCGACCTGCAACGGCAGATAAACCGGTTCAATCAAGGCATTGCACTGGACGACTCTACCTTCGAACGTGCAGATACGCCCTTCTCATACGGTATGGCATGTTATCCCGAAAAGCATGAAGAAGCGCCCAATATGGAATCGGACATCTTTTATGCAAAGGAAAAGGTGAAAAACGGTGCGGAGTATCTGGTAACACAAATGTTTTTCGACAACACTAAATATTATGCCTTTGTGGAACGTTTACGTAACGAGGGTATCACCGTGCCGATTATTCCGGGCATTAAACCTGTCGTGTTCAAGAATCAGCTGACGGTATTGCCCAAGGTTTTCCGCTCGGAAATTCCCGAGCCGCTGGCGTCGGAACTGCGGAAATGCCGTACCGACGACGAGGCGCGAACCGTAGGCGTTGAATGGGCGATACGGCAATGCAGGGAACTGATAGCCTATGGCGTGCCCGGTCTGCACTTTTACACCTTCATGGCAAGCGAAAGCGTATATCAGGTGGCAAAAAAAGTTTACTGACCGGATGGGAAACGGAATATATCTACTATACATAAATATATCTGCAAGATGTTTTTCAAAGATGTGACAGGACAGGATGAAATGAAGCGGCAACTGATTCGGTCGACGCAAAAGGGAATTATTCCGCACGCAATGCTTTTTTGCGGACAGGCGGGATACGGGACGTTTCCGCTGGCGCTGGCCTATGCCCGATACCTGAACTGTCGCGAACGGACGGAATCGGACAGTTGCGGGCGCTGTCCGTCATGTTTGAAATACAACCATCTTGTGCATCCCGACCTTCATTTTGTTTTTCCCATAGCACAGAAGGACAAGGATGATACTTGTGACAATCACCTGGCCGAATGGCGCGATTTCCTGAAAACGCATACTTATTTCGACCTGAACGAATGGCACAATTACCTGCGTGTCGACAGGAAGCAGACGCTGATTTACGCAAGGGAGGGCAATGCGCTGGCGCACAAGGTCAGCATGAAGATTGCCGAAGCGGACTACCGCGTGCTGTTCGTCTGGATACCCGAACGAATGGTTGTCAACTGCGCAAACAAACTGCTTAAAGTCATCGAGGAGCCGCCGGAACACACGCTCGTTTTCATGGTGTCCGAGGCGCCGGAAGAGATTCTCGGCACGATACTGTCCCGTATGCAGCGGCTGAACCTCAAACCTGTGGACACGGATGCCCTCGCCGGCGCCGCGGAAGAGAAACTGAATGTCGATACGTCTCAATCACGGCAACAGGCTTACATGGCGCAGGGAGACTGGCTGAAACTGATGGAAGTCGTCCGGACGGGCGAGGAAAACAAACTATTTCTGGAACTCTTCATACGCATCATGCGCAACGCATGGACAAGAAGCGTGAAGGATATGAACGAATCGGCGAAAAAGATTGCCGAACATAACCGGGACCGGCAAATACGCTTCCTGAAATACTGCCAGCGGCTTGTACGCGAGAATTTCATGTACCGTTTCCATGCCGAAGAAATGAATTACATGAACCCGGAAGAAGCAGCCTTTTCCGTAAAATTCGCGGAGTATGTGAACGAACGGAACGTCTATGACTTTATCGACGAACTGACGGAAGCCGAACGGCACGTTGCCCGGAACGGCAATTCGAAAATGATCTTTTTCGACCTCTCGCTACGCATCGCCGTACTGGTCAGACAATAGCACGAAGAAAATGAATACACGAATCACTACGGCGCTCGTCATTGCGGCGCTATGCCTGTCGGCCGGATGTAAACGCTCCGGCATCTTCAAAGGCAGAAACGACGACGCGAAACCGGTGCATATCCACCGTTTCGACAAGGATTTGTTTCGCCTGATTTCGTCGGACGCAACCGCGCCGGACGAACGTTTCACCACCGAATATGCCGCAATGCTGAAAGTCATCGGCCTGAGCATCTTCAAAAGGCAGGATACGCAGACCGCCGATTTTTACGACCGGATGATTAATTACTATTCGGAACCTGCGCTGGAAAAACTGTACGGGGACGCGCTGGAAAAATTCGACCGCATCGAACCGCTGGAGGCCGAACTCGGCGAAGCCTTCGCACGCCTGCACGAAGCTTTCCCGGCGATGCAAATCCCGGCCGTATACATGCACGTATCCGGTTTCGGGCAAAACCTGCTTGTCGACGACAGTTTGCTTTCGCTATCCGTCGACAAATACATGGGCGAAGATTATCCGCTCTACCGGGAGTTTTTCCATCCTTATCAGCGGCAGAGGATGAATCCCGAAAACATCGTCGTCGATTACCTGACGGCATGGCTGCTTTCGGAATATCCGTTTCGCGGCAACGACCGCGTACTGCTCGAACGCATGGTTTACGAGGGAAAAATAAAATACGTCGTCGGACGGATACTGCCGCATGTCGCCGAAGAAACGCTGACGGGATATACGACGGACGCCCTGCAATGGTGCAAACAAAACGAGAAGGGGCTGTGGCGCCTGATCATCGAACGCCGCCACCTGTATACGCCGGACTACGCGACGACCATGAAATACTTTTCCGAAACGCCCTCTGCGTTCATTTCCGACGAGGCGCCGGGAAATCTCGGCGCATGGACAGGCCTGCAAATCGTTTCCGGCTACATGGCACGCACGAAGGTTTCGTTGCAGGAACTGATGCACAACCGGGACGCGCAGGACATTCTGACCCAATCGAAATACAGGCCGTAAGACATCCCCGCTCATTTCTTCACATTCATCACGCCCGACTCATCGTCGGCATTGTTCAGACGCTTTTCGCCGGCTTTGAACGTGCGGCCGAACGAGAAGCTATAACTGAACCGCAGCGTAAACATGCGGGAAGATTCGTTGATATAGTTTGTTTTCTTGTATGACGCATACGCGGAGCGGTTCTCGGTCTCCTGCCTGTAGCTGTCGGCAAAGGGATTGAGCATACCCAAACCGAAGGAGAGGTTCTTATGCCGGTATCCCAGCATGGCGTAATGGAGGTTCTCGCCGCCGCTCATCGTTTCGCCGAAGAAGCGGTCCCACGGCGTTTCCATGCCGACGCCGGCGATGAAGCGTTTCCACACAAAGTTGACATCCGCGTGGTTGTACCAGTTCGTATAGCGATGCCGGTAGCTGTTGCCGCGGCTGATGTAGTGATTGACCTGACTGTTGACGGAGAGTTCGAGGATATTCCACAACGGCCCGACCCGCAGGTTGACGCTGCCGCCAAGCCACTGCCAGTCTTTCTGGTTGTCCCAGGTTTGGACGATCCTGTTGCCTTCACGCAGTTTTTCCTCCATGATGGCGCGGGGATGGTATTCGTGCAGCCCCTGCAACTGAAGGGATACGGGGCCTTTCCGGTATTCGTAAGTAAGCTGCGTGCGATAGCGGAGGTAAGGATTCAGAGCGGGATTCCCCCGCATGATTTGCAACGAATCGACGGCCTGCTCCACGGCGCTCAGGTTCGACAGCGACGGCTGGGAATTGTTGATGTTACTCCTCAAACGGAGAGACGACTGCCCCGACAGCGGCAGGAAGAGCGCGACGCGGGGATTGAAAGTATAGTACCGGTATCCCTCCCCGCCTTCCTGCGCAAACGACGAGCGCGTGAAGCCGGCGCCCAGCGTATAATCCAGCCTGTTGAGCCGGCCTTTGAATTCGCCGTACACGAACGTTTCCATCTGCCGCATCTCCGTCTCGTAAGGCAGCACGTTGCGGTAGACGTTGTTCGACAGCGACTGGGTATGGCGGATGCCGGCGCTGAGCCGCCGATCGCCCAGTTTCTTTTCGTAGATGCCTTCGCCGATGAAGGAATACTTTTCGCCGTCCACGCGGTTGTTCACGTCGGTCAGAATCTCTCCCTGCCGGCTTTCGCGGTACACACGCGTTTCGCCCGTGCGGTTATACGTGCCCACGGCGTTGAGCACAAGCGTTTGCCCGGCGGGCAGGTTATGCTGGTAATAAAGGTCGAGCGCAGGGCGCGATTCCCGGCCGCTCGTCCTGTCCGTCATGTCGACCGCATCCGCCGGATTGGCTACATTATATAATATGCCGCGATAATCCCAGTGCGGCTGCCGGCTGGCGTAGAGGCGGAAGGTGGCGTTGAACATTTTATTATCGTCCATATAATTGTATTTCCCGTTCAGGTTCTGCCAGTACATGGCGGCGTGCCCCGGCTCGCCGCGCTCACGGCGTTGCAGCACGGAGCCGTCGGCAAAGGCGAACGTCTCCTCGTTGTCGCGCCACATTTGGTAGAAATCGCGGTGGCGAATGTCCCAGTAAACGGAAAACTCGGACTTTTTATGATTTATCCTTCCGTTGACGGAGTTATTCCCCCATGCGGTCGTAAAGCCGTCGTTCAGGTTGACGCCGAAATCCCCGCCCGTTTCGGGACGGCGCACAATGAAGTCGAGCACCACTTCGGCGTTCCCGTAGCGCAGCCCCGGATTGTCGTGATACTCTACGCGGACGACGTCGGCCGGTCGCAGGGCGAGCAGGTCTTCGCGTTCGACCTTGACGCCGTTGATGCGCAGCTGCAGTTCGCCGCCCCCGACTACGCTGACCTCGTCGAGGAGAGGATTGACCCTCACCCGCGGCAACATCAGCTGCCGGATCAGGTCGACGCCGTGCGACGAAGCCTTCACGTGCTGCTCGGAAGGGATGACGATCTTCCGGTCTATCCGGCTGTTCGCATTCGCAGCCGAAACCGTCACGCCGTCGAGCGCCACGACCGCCTCCGCGAGCAGAATGTCGCCCAGCGCCACGTCGCCCGCCAACCCTTCGAGCGCGATATACTGCGTCTCATATCCCACACTCGAAACCGCCAGCCGGTAATCGCCCGCCGCGACACGCTCAAGCGCAAACGAACCGTGACGACCCGTCGTGCAGCCCGACACGAAAACCGAATCCGGCGTTTGCAGCACCACGGCAGCCTGTTCCATATACTCCATGTTTGCGGCATCTCTCACAACGCCCTTTATCCCGAACGTCTGCGCCGCCGCCTGTCCTGCGACGAACAGTAACCACGCTGCCGGAACGATCATTTTAAACACACATTTCATCTTGAATACTTTTTTACGTTTAACCTTAAGACGCAACACATGCGATTATGTTACACATTTCGGGGAAAAAAAATCGGCAACGAAGGGAAAAAACCGGACTGTGGGGCGATAAGCAAGGAAAGATGAGCGATGAACGACGAGCGCCTCGCGACAGACAACGAGACT
>JAISNP010000133.1 GCA_031276175.1 Tannerella sp. | reverse complement strand
TCGGCCATATCGATATCGAAATCTTTTATGTTGAGATACGACGGACATAACTGCGGATAGCGGCGAGCATATTCGAGCGCTTTTTCGACAAAACTGAGCGTCTTGTTGCCCATTTTCGGTACGTCGTGCCGTTCTTTCGGCGTGAGCGGCAACACATAGGGGGCAAGCAGGCTGATAGCCGAGTCGATGTTTGCCTGTGCCATAATTAGGGTTGGAGGGCAATTCGGCGATATATAAGCCCCACAATTCATCTGAACCGGCGCTTTAAAAGAAATAACCGGAGATTTTATTTGCAGGAGAAAAAAATCCCCGTTTACAGGGAAATCCATATCTTTGTTGATAGATTTGAAAGTATTTTAATTCAAAGCATCATGCAAAGACTTAAGTTAATAACGAACGACCCCTGGCTGACGCCTTACGGCGGGGTGATAGAAAGGCGATACATGCACGCGGCGGCAAAAGAAGCGGAGTTTACCGACGGCGGCCGATCGACGCTGTCCGACTTTGCATCGGGCTATCTGTACTTCGGGTTGCACCGGACATCCGGGGGCTGGGTCCTGCGCGAATGGGCGCCCAATGCAACGGCCGTTTACCTGACCGGCACGTTTAACGGCTGGCATAAAAGCGAAGATTTCCGTCTCTGCCGGCAGGAAAACGGCAATTGGGAAATCACATTGCCCGCAGACGTTTTGCATCACGAAGACCTGTATAAATTGATTGTGGAGTGGGACGGGGGCAGCGGCGAACGCATCCCCGCATGGTGTCGCCGGGTGGTACAGGACGCGCATACCAAGATTTTCTCCGCGCAGGTATGGGAGCCGCCCGCCCCGTACATCTTTACGCACAAGACGTTCAAGCCCGACGTCTCGCCGCTGTTGATATACGAATGTCACATCGGGATGGCGACGGAAGACGAAACAATCGGAACATACGAAGCCTTTCGCACACAAGTATTGCCCCGCATCGCCGGCAACGGTTACAACGCAATACAGATTATGGCGATACAGGAACATCCCTACTACGGCTCGTTCGGCTATCACGTAAGCAATTTCTTTGCCGCATCGTCGCGTTTCGGCACGCCCGACGAACTGAAACATCTTGTCGACGATGCGCACGGCATGGGTATTGCCGTGATAATGGATATTGTGCACAGCCATTCCGTAAAGAATGAGGTCGAAGGGCTGGGACGTTTCGACGGCACGCCGTATCAGTATTTTCACACCGGCGGACGCAGGGAACACCGGCAGTGGGATTCGCTCTGTTTCGACTACGGAAAGAACGAAGTCCTGCACTTCCTCCTGTCCAACTGCAAGTTTTGGCTCGACGAATACCGTTTCGACGGTTTCCGTTTCGACGGCGTCACTTCGATGCTCTACCTGAGCCACGGAATGGGCGAAGCGTTTACCAATTACGATGATTATTACAATGGTCGCCAGGACGATGACGCCATTGCTTACCTGACGCTTGCAAACAAGCTGATACACGAAATCAATCCCCGTGCCGTCACGATTGCCGAAGAAGTAAGCGGTATGCCCGGACTGGCGGCTACATATAAAGACGGCGGTTACGGTTTCGATTACCGCATGGCGATGAATATCCCCGACTTCTGGATTAAAACGCTGAAGGAAAAGAAAGATGAAGACTGGCTGCCCTCCGCCGTCTGGTGGGAAACCACCAACCGCCGCGCCGACGAGAAAACCATCAGCTACGCCGAAAGCCACGATCAGGCGCTGGTGGGAGACAAGACCATCATCTTCCGGCTGATTGACGCCTGCATGTACTGGCACATGCAGATAAACGACCCGAATATCACGGTCGACCGCGGCATTGCCCTGCACAAGATGATACGTCTCGTGACGGCCACAACCATCAACGGCGGATACCTCAATTTCATGGGTAACGAGTTCGGGCATCCCGAATGGATCGACTTCCCGCGCGAAGGCAACGGATGGTCGTACAAATACGCCCGCCGGCAGTGGCATCTCGTCGACGATGTAAACCTCAAGTACCGCTATCTGGGCGATTTCGACCGCGCCATGATTTCGCTTATCCACTCCGTGAAAAATTTTCAGACCTCTTCCCTGCAAAAGGTGTGGGATCACGACGGCGATCAGGCGCTGGCCTACATGCGGCATGACCTGCTGTTCGTTTTCAACTTCAATCCTCACCGCTCGTTTACGGACTATGGTTTTCTGACGCCTGCGGGCAAGTACCGTGTGGCGCTGAATACCGATGACCCGCGTTTCGGCGGATTCGGATTAACGGACGACTCGGTGGAACATGCGACGCATTACGACCCGCTGTTCGAAAACGAAGGAAAGGAATGGCTGAAACTCTATCTTCCCGCACGAACGGCATTAGTCTTAAAACGAATATAAACACAACCAAAGCAAATGTATCCATTCATATTTGAACCCATACTGAAAGAAATAATCTGGGGCGGAAAAGATATTCGCCTCTTCAAGGGATTGCCTCCGGGCGACGATAAAATCGGCGAGAGCTGGGAACTTTCGCATGTCGAAGGAAATTGTTCGGTTGTTGCCAACGGCGCGTCGGCAGGACAGACGATAGACGATTTAGTCGAAAACTTCGGCGCCGCGCTGCTCGGGAAAAAGGTATTGCAACAGTTCGGGAAAAGATTTCCGCTTCTGATAAAATTCATTGACGCGCAGGACGATCTTTCAATACAGGTACATCCCGACGACGAACTTGCACAAAAACGCCATCATTCGTTCGGCAAGACGGAAATGTGGTATGTAATCAAGGCGACTCGCGGCGCGGCGCTTTACAGCGGTTTTTCGCGCCGAATAAATGCCGATGAATACATGCGATACATCGCAAACAACAGCTTTACGGACGTGCTGCATCGTTACGAAGTGACGGCAGGCGACGTGTTTTTCCTGCCTGCCGGACGCGTTCACGCCATCGGTGCAGGCTGTTTTATTGCCGAGATACAGCAAACGAGCAACATCACCTACCGCATATACGACTATAACCGTCGCGACGCCAACGGCAATGCCCGCGAACTGCACGTCGAACAGGCTAAGGACGCCATCGACTACACGCCGTATCCCGACTGCCGCACGTCCTACGTGCCTGCCGAAAACAGACCCGTTGAACTGGTGCGTTGCAAATATTTTACAACCTGTCTGCTGTCGGTAGACAAAGCGATGAAAAGGGATTTTGCCTCGCTCGATTCCTTTGTCGTACATATCCTGACGGAAGGCAGCGCCGTGATTCGTGACGACTGCGGAAATGAATTATCCGTCCGTCAAGGGCAAACCATCCTCATTCCCGCTGCGACGCAATGGGTGGAAATCATCCCTTCGCCGCACGCCAAACTGCTGGAAACATGTGTGCGATAAATAATCGCTCTTGAAATTAAAACATTACGGATTTTCAAATACAAGTTCCCAGTCGCCTACATCCAGCCAGCGTTCAAATTTCCATCCGACCTGCCTGAAATGCGATACCTTCGTGAAGCCCAATTTTTCGTGCAGTGCGACGCTTTCATCGTTCGGAATGGTGATACATGCGATTATTGCATGAATTTGCATCTCAAGTAAAGCCTCCGTCAACTTGTTCATAAGCGCAAGCCCGACACCTTTGCGCTTATGGTCGGGCGAAACGTATACCGTCGATTCCACCGTACGGCCGTAAGCTTTGCGTTTTTTCCATAGCGCAGCATAACAGTAACCTGCGATAAAACCGTCTTTTTCGTATACAAAATACGGATATTTGGCGGAAATGCGGACAATCCGTTCACGCATCTCTTCTTCGGAAACAGGCTCGGTCTCGAACGTGATGGCCGTGTGCACTACATAATAATTGTAAATCGCGGCGATTTCCTCGGCGTCTTCTTTTTTTACTTTTCGAATCATGTTTTTCTCGATTAATTCGTTGATAATTGCATTTAAAAAAACAGGATTAATTCAAGTTTCCGTACGATTATAACCGACAACTTGAATTGAATTATAATCCGGTTAATTCGTGGTATGCGGGGATTTGTTCCAAATAGGTATATGTAGCATTACCATAATCTATCCGGCAACCGTAATGTTCCAGTCCGTTGCTGACTAACAGGCAAGCCACGTGCAGCGAAATATTGTAACGCGCGATCTGTTCAAAAACATCCTGTGTAATCCTGACGCTTGGCGCCTTGTATTCCACAATGGCGAGAGGTTTTAGATTGCGGTTATATATAATGGTATCACAGCGCCTTGCCTGATTGTTCAGCGAAACGCTTACTTCGTTGGCAAGCAGTTCTTTCGGACAGCCTTTTTCTGTAATCAGATAATTCACAAAATGTTGCCTGACCCATTCTTCGGGCGTCAGCATCACATGTTTCCGACGAATCGGATCAAAAATGAAATATTTTCCATTTATTTGCGATACTCTCGGCTCAAAATACGGCAAATTTAACAAATTCATTTCGTACATTTGCTTGATTATTTCGCCAAAGATAGATGATTTATGAAAACCGAGCAAGAAATTACCCGAAATTGACGATATTGAACGATGGCTAAGGAAACAGTAACACACACATATGAAACAATTTGTGCCGGTATCAGAGCCGGCATATTTGCACCGGTATACTTTTTGATGGGTGAAGAGCCTTATTTTATCGACAAGATAACCGATTTGTTTATTGACAGTGTAGTACCCGAAGAATCGCGTACGTTTGACCAGCAGATTCTGTACGGTGCGGATATCAAAGCCGTCGATATTTTCAACGCAGTCAAGCAATTTCCGTCGATGTTGTCCGAGCGACGTCTGATTGTCGTCCGTGAAGCCCAGTCGGTGAGAGAACTCGAATTACTGACTAATTACGTGAATCAGCCTTTGGTATCTACCGTACTTGTAATCAACTATAAACACGCACGATTCGAAGCCAGAACAGAAAAACAGAAAGCGTTCATGTCCGCCGTCAAGAAAAACGGTATTTTGTTTGACTCTGAAAAAATACGCGACTACAAGATGCCCGATTTTGTCGAAAACATACTGAAAAAGCACGCCATAACAGCCGACAAAAACGCCGTAAAGATGCTGGTCGACCATCTGGGAAATGATTTATCCCTGTTGTGCAGAGAATTGGACAAGCTACTTATTCTGCTTTCAAGCAAATCAATAAAGCATATTACGCCCGAAATCGTCGAAACGAATGTTGGCATTAGCAAAGAATACAATAATTTTGAACTCGTCAATGCCATTGCGAAAAAAGACATCCTGAAAGCAAACCGCATCATCCTGTATTTCGGCCACAATCCCAAAATACATTCGATTCAAAAGACACTGCCGATACTTTTTAACTATTTCGTCAACTTGCTGATATGCCATTATGAAAAAGACAAGTCGGAATCCGCGATCATGGAACTTTTCAAATTCCGTCACAGCATACAAACAACAGATTACAGGGAGGGCTTGCGGCATTTTTCCGGTAAAAAGGTTTTTGATATTATTCATGAAATCCGGCTTGCCGATGCGCGTTCGAAAGGATACGGCACAACTTCGAATGCGACCGAAAATGACATCCTGAAGGAACTATTGTATAAGATTCTGCACTGATTCCCGGATACAACTGTATCGCTATATACCACCGTAATACGGATGATTCGTATATACGGAAATCCACATCACATACAAACGTATTTGCTTAAAATAATTCCGGCATGACAGATTGACATGTACATGATTCGATACCGCATCGACTTGCGTGCATAAATATGCAGCCAATCAATCAATTATTGTATACAATGCTACACACCCAAAGATGGCGCTTGTATAGTAAAAATATACTAATGTATTCAGCAAACAAATATAGCATACTTTTATATTCGAGTATAATTGTTAATATTATGTGCCAATGCGAATACTTATAACTTACTTATATTGCTAATGTCTAGTGATATAATATGCACTTTATCAAGTAATACTTCAATCATTTTATTCAAGTTTCGGAGATTTGGACTGAATTCGGCGTTTTCGAGCTTTTAAATCGAAAATAATCGAAATATAACCAGTAGTTTAAGTTTGAATTTAAAAGAAATACTTGAACTTATTGCAGCGGTAAAAAAACGAAACAACAAATGGAAACATACTTTTGTATAACATATAAGATACTTTTGTGTTGTGTATAGCATACAAATATATTTTGCAGGTTTCCGGCTTTGATTTATCTTTGTAAATTAATTACACGTACATTTGTTTATTTGAATCAGGACATATTCGTTATTATTAGACACGGACAACTATGAAAGATAGAATCAGTCAGTTAATGAAAGCAGAGGGATTTCCGCCTTCAAAATTTGCAGACGAGATTGGTATCCAACGGGCAGTAATTTCACATATCTCGACAGGCAGGAACGATCCCAGCAAAGATGTTATTATTAAAATTCTGGAACGTTTTCCGGACATTAACCCCGATTGGTTGCTGTTCGGTCGTGGACATATGCGGCGTAACAAAGCCGACAATGACTCTCATACTACAACAGCATTGCCGAATTTGTTCGAAAATGCGGCACAAACTCAGCCCGAAAGAAAAAAAACGACGGAAATCCGGCAGGAAACAGAAGTTAAGCGGCCGACAGAAGCAGTTCAACCGCAAGTAAAAGAGACTATCGAAATCAGGGAAACGCCTGCAAGGAAAATAGTCCGGATAATGGTTTTTTATTCGAATAACACGCATGAAATTTTCGTCCCTGAGAAATAGCAGGCAGATCCTGTACCACGGCGAACAAATCATTTGCAAAATAAAAACCTCTGTGTGCGCTTGGAAAAATGAGGTTTTTCATGTAGCTTTGCGGCCGCAATTGCAGGTTCCGTAGCTCAGTTGGATAGAGCAACAGCCTTCTAAGCTGTGGGTCGAGCGTTCGAGTCGCTCCGGAATCACGATAAAATAAGCGCTTCGGACTTCGTGTCTGAGGCGTTTATTGTTTTAGTGAAGGGGATGTGATAGGAATATAGATAAGGAGAGGGTGTTATTTTGCTGAATACATTTGTTGCTATTCCGTTCACATATGTGTATTGGACTCAAATCGAGTCTGTTTACGTTTGTGTATAATCGACATTGTCCGTTTTAACGCCATATACTTTACTGTATAGCACATCCCGCACCGCATCGAATTGTTTTTTCCGATTCAAATCAAGGTTGCCGAAACTCATCAACGACAGCGGTACGGGATGTTTGTCCGGGCTGTATGGCGGTTGCAGGTAAGGGAAGGTCGAGCGTGTCGAGCCGAAACTTTCATAAAAACAGATGCGACGCCGGCTTGTGTCGTCTTCCGGAAGCTGTACTTCCAATACGACCGGTTGATCGGCTCGCGTCAGGAAATCGGCAAAGATTGTTTTGCCATAACCTTTTCCGCGCATATTGCGGCAAATGGCAAAGTGTTCCACATAAAGAAAGAATGAAAAATGCCATGACAGAATGAATCCCAAAACATCGCCGTCTTCCGTATAAATATCGCTGCTAAACTCCGGTTCTGTTTCTGCTATCCGGACAACGTCGTCGAAATGCCGCCGTTCGTCCGAAGGAAACGAGGTTTCATATATGTCGCGAATACCGGACTGCAATCTGCTGTCGGGGAAGGCATGAGTGAAACGAGCATGTTTCATGTGCTACTGTTTTATTATTTTCGCAGTATATGTACGGTCTCCCGACCGGATGCGCAGAATGTGCATACCTTGTTTCAGGGAGGAGATATTCAGGTATCCCGAATGGAAAGAGGCGGACAGGACAAGTTTCCCCGTCAGATCATATACGGAAACATCTCCGTCAGGGCATCCGAAGTATACGGCGTCGCGCGCAGGATTGGGATAGACGGCAATTTGTGTTGCATCGACGGTTTCGTTTCCACCGGAATGTTTTACGAAATGAGATGCTATGAATTTGCCTGTTTCTTCGACGTAATCCATACAATCTCCGCTGCCTTTGCGGAAAAAATAGCCGTGCGACGCACCGTTTATCCTGTAGTGAACGACTTCGTTTTCAGGATGGGGATATGTGATTTTTTCGGCGGTAATACCGTTGGTCGACGGATAATAGTCGACGTTTTCGGTTACAGGCGTGCCGGTCTCGTTGGTCTCTGCCCAGTAGCGAATGACGTCTTCCTTATTTTTAGCCAGCGAAACGGTGACGCCGGCGCTTGCAAGATATGAACCCGCATAGGGTACCACATCGTCCGTCACGCTATGGAAATCGCAGACCGGTGTTTTGAGTCGGCCATCCGCCCCGCTTATGGCCAGTCCCATCGAGCCGGCAATGGAGATGATACCCGACAGCTTGAGCGGCTGCCGCACGGCAAACTGATACGCCATATATCCGCCCATCGACGTGCCTGCGAGGTAAATATTTTCTACGGGCATGGCGTGCTCGTTCAGCGTTTGTGCTATGGCCATGCGGATAAAATCCACATCGTCCACGCTTTTGTTCAGTTCTGCGGTGAGCGGCAGATCAAGGCCGTCGAGAATAAAAAACCTGACTCTTAAACCGCAACCCCATGCGGCATCCAGTTTAATCTTTTTGTCGAGAAACAGGTTTAACACATCGGATTTGCCGATAACATTTTCGTCCTGTTCGGGCAGCGCCTGAGGCGACAGGATGATGCAATTCAGCGAATCGGCAATCGAAGTCATCGAATATTCTTCAAAAAAATTGTGCATCGTCTGATTGAAGCCATGCAAAGCGACGATGATCCCGTCCGGTTTGCCTGCATACTCGTTTTGAGGCATATACACAAGGTATTCGCGCATATGTCCGCCTGCCTGAATGCTTTTTCGTTCGGGATTCGCCGCCGCCGCTCCGGCGACCAGCAGGCATAATATCAGTGTTGTAAAAACTTTCTTTTTCATTTTCAATCCGTATTTTGTTCGACGAAGGTAATCGTTTTTTTTCCATCATGCAAAAATGTATTGTGAAAAGGGGATATTTCAGATAGTCGCATCCTTCGCGAAGCTTTCGCGGTCTTCCGCGAGATATTCGCCGTCCTTTCATGCCTTGCACATTCCAACCGAACTTTGGTTGGCGCCAACGAAACATTGGTTGGCGTGAACAAAGGTTTGGTTGGCGTGAACGAAGGTTTGGTTGGCGTGAACAAAGGTTTGGTTGGCGTGAACGAAACATTGGTTGGCGTGAACAAAGGTTTGGTTGGCGTGAACGAAACATTGGTTGGCGTGAACAAAAGGTTGGTTGGCGTCGCCGAAACCTTGGTTGAGGTGAATCAAGGTTCGGCGCGCCGCGAGGATGTTTCGAAAGTACGCCGATGATGCCGGTCGGACGTATTTTCGCAGATGTCGGTATGCAGGGAAGTGATTATGCGGAGATTATTCGCATCATGAGATTTCGCAGGCTGCACATGCGGAGGCGACCAGATTTCTGTCGCCGTAGGCATTGTTTACGCGGGCGACGTTGACCCAGAACTTGCCGTCGTGCAGCCATTCCAGCGGAAATGCCGCTTTGGCGCGCGAATACGGATGCGTCCATTCGTCGGCCGTAACGACGTATTCGGGATGCGGCGCATTTTTGAGCACATTGTCGTCTTTCGAGGCTGCGCCTTCTTCTATTTCCGCTATTTCCTGCCGGATGCACTTCATTACTTCGATAAAACGATCCAGTTCCGCTTTGCTTTCGCTTTCGGTCGGCTCGATCATCAGCGTGCCGTGCACGGGAAATGAAAGGGTAGGGGCGTGATAGCCGAAGTCTATCAGTCGTTTGGCAATATCGTTTTCGTCGACGCCCGATTTTTCCTTAAACGTGCGACATTCCAGAATCAGTTCGTGCCCGACACGTCCGTGGCTGCCCGTGTACACCACGCCGTATGCGTCGCCCAGTCCGGCCGCCAGATAGTTGGCGTTCAGTATGGCGATTTTCGTAGCGTCGGTCAGTCCCTCGGCGCCCATCATGCGGATGTATGCGTATGTGATGGGCAGGATGCCGGCGCTGCCGTACGGCGCAGCGGCCACGGCGTTGCCGGCGTCGCCAAACAGGGGGTGCGAGGGCAGGAAGGGCGCCAGGTGAGCCGCCACGCAGACAGGCCCGACTCCCGGCCCGCCGCCGCCGTGGGGCGAGGCAAACGTCTTGTGCAGATTCAGGTGGCACACGTCCGCCCCGACAGCGCCGGGACTGGTCAGGCCGACCTGCGCATTCATGTTTGCACCGTCCATATACAGTTGTCCGCCGCAGGCATGTACGATGTCGGCCATCTCCCTGATGCCGGCCTCGAAAATGCCGTGCGTAGAAGGATAGGTAATCATGCTCGCGGCGAGGTTTTCCCTGTGCGCTTCTGCCTTCCGGCGGAAATCGGCGAGGTCGATATTGCCCTTTTCATCGCAACAGACGGTGACGGTCGTGTAGCCGCACTGAATGGCGCTTGCCGGATTTGTGCCGTGTGCCGACGCAGGCAGCAAAACGATGTGGCGATGCCCCTGCCCGATGCTTTCGAGGTATGAACGGATGATGCGCAGGCCGGCATATTCGCCTGCCGCACCCGAATTGGGTTGCAGGCTGATACCCTTCAGTCCCGTAATTTCAAGCAGAAAGGCCGACAGGTTTTCAATCATTTCCGCATATCCGGCCGTCTGGTCGGCAGGCGCATAGGGGTGAATATTCTGAAATTCGGGGCGGCTTAACGGAAGCATCTCGGACGCCGCATTGAGCTTCATGGTGCACGAGCCGAGCGAAATCATTGAGTGCGCCAGCGAAATATCCTTGCGCTCCAGCCGCTTGATGTAACGCATCAGTTCCGTCTCCGTGTGATATTTGTTGAATATTTCCTGCCGCATAAACCCGGACGTGCGTGCAAACTTCGCATCGAAATACGTCTGTTGCGGAATGTTATCCTTCAGCAGATAATCCATGCCGGCCGCGCCCGAAAAAATATACAGCAACGTGCCGACATCGGTAGCTTGCGTCGTTTCGTCAATGCTGATGCCGATTTGTCCGCAGTCGAAATAGCGCAGGTTTACGCCACATTCCAGTGCGATTTCGCGTAAGGCTTCGACAGATACGTGCACCGGAAGCCCGATTCGGAGCGTATCGAAATAGTTGCCGTTTAATTGCCTGTATCCGAACTTTTCGAGTTCGCAAGCCAGAAATCCGGCCTGGGCATGAATCCGGTTTGCGATCCGGCGCAGTCCGTCCGGCCCGTGATAAACAGCATAAAATCCGGCCATCGAAGCAAGCAGCGCCTGCGCCGTGCAAATGTTGGAAGTCGCCTTTTCGCGCTTGATATGCTGTTCGCGGGTTTGCAACGCCAGGCGGTATGCCGGCCGGCCGTAAGCATCGACGGAAAGGCCGATGATGCGTCCGGGGATATTGCGCTTGTATTCATCCCTTACGGCAAAATATGCCGCCGCAGGACCGCCGTAGAACATGGGAATACCGAACCGCTGGCTGCTGCCGAAAACGACGTCTGCGCCCCATTCGCCCGGAGGCGTCAACAGCGCCAGACTCATCAAATCGGCTGCTACGGCTACCCGTATGCCGCGACTGTGCGCTTCGGACACAAACGACCCGTAGTCTACCACTTCGCCGTTGCCGTCGGGATACTGGACTACCGCGCCGAACACTTTGTCGGAGAAGGCATAACGGCGGAAATCGTCTACTACCACCTCGATACCCTGCGGAATCATGCGCGTGAGAATAACAGCCAGAGTAGACCGAAACACGTTCTCGTCCACAAAAAGGACGTTGGCGCCGGCTTTGACCTGTTCGCGGCTGCGTGTGGCGAAAAACATCGTTACGGCTTCGGCCGCCGCCGTCGCTTCGTCGAGCAGAGAGCAGTTGGCAAGCGGCATACCCGTAAGCTCACATATAACCGTTTGGAAATTAAACAGCGCCTCCAGCCTTCCCTGCGAAACTTCCGCCTGATAGGGCGTGTAGGACGTATACCAGACTGGATTTTCGAATACGTTGCGCAGGACGGGAGGCGGGCAAACGGTGTCGTACCAGCCCATACCTATGTATGACGTAAACACTTTATTTTTCGATGCCAGTTCGGCCACGTGTTCGGCAAATTCCCGTTCGGTCATCGGTTCCGGCAAGTCGAGCGCTTTTTTCAGGCGTATGTCCGAAGGAATCGTCTGTCTTATCAGTTCGTCGACGGACGATACTCCGATCACGTCAAGCATCGAAGGCATATCTTCGGATGCAATGCCGATATGGCGATCGGCAAATCTGTTCGTATCCATAAAAATTCAGTAGTTATTTGTTAAAAAAGGATTGTTGATTCTCTCATGGATTACCGTGGTAGACGGCCCGTGTCCCGGATAGATGATGGTTTCGTCGGGCAGCGACAGGATCTTGTCGCGTATGACGGCTATCAGCAAGTCGAAATTGCCTCCCCACAAGTCCGTCCGCCCGATACTTTCTCTGAACAGGGTATCGCCGACAATGATGAATCCGTCTTTCCTGCTGTAAAACGCAAGGCTGCCGGGCGAATGTCCCGGAACGAGCAGCGAAATCAACTCGGATTCACCGAAGCGGATGGATTCGTTCCCGACGATAAACTTTCCTGCCGATGTTTCCTGCACGGCAAGACGTGTCTTAAATAACTTGAGCTGCTCTTTTATAGAAGGAATGGCTTCGACATCTTTTTGATGCGCTTCGGGTTTGACGCCATATTTTTTGCAGGCGAACGTGTTCCCTATCACATGATCAAAATGCAGATGCGTACACAATAAGCGTTTCAATTCAAGCCCGTTATGCGAAATAAACTCCGACAGCGCTTTCTCTTCCGCCGTGGTCATGCAACCGCAGTCGACAAGTATCGCTTCTTTTGTTTCATCGTAAAGCAAGTAGGCATTTTCTTCAAACGGATTAAATATAAACGTTTTGACAGTAATCATAAATTATAAAGGTATATATATTACTTTTTTTGTATCAAAAAACGGTTCTTTGAAATAGTCGGATAAATCAACATCAAGCGCTTGGCTGCGGAAAGGGGCAATTTCGCTCTGCAAGTCGCCGCCTTTCAGGCAAATCAGTCCGTTCGGCAACGCATTGCATTGTTCCCGGCGGACATTTTTTTTTACCCGTGCCACCAGTTGCGGCAAAGGCATGACGGCACGACTGACGATGAAATCGAATTTTCCCTTTTCTTCCTCGACACGGCAATGGCGTGTGGCGACGTTCGTCAAACCTGCGGCGTCCGCCACAGCCTGAGCTACCTTGATTTTCTTTCCAACACTGTCTATCAGATAAAACGATACTTCGGGAAACAGAATCGCCAGAGGAATACCAGGAAATCCGCCTCCCGTCCCGACGTCCATCACCGAAGTATCGGCCTTGAAGCGAATCATTTTTTCTATGCCCAACGAATGCAGCACGTGATGTACGTATAAATTCTCAATGTCTTTACGCGATATCACGTTGATTTTTGCATTCCAGTCCGAATACAATTCATTGAGCAGGGTAAATTGCCTGATTTGCCTTTCACTTAATGCCGGATAATAATGCCGTATTACTTCCACGCCAATTATCATCCCTTACCTGAACGCAACGTGTGCAAGCGGCCCCTCGCGACGAAGAATATGACGGATTTTATCATACGGAAGGTGCACCGAAACGGCGCCTACGACATAAGCGGCAATCTCATATTCATTAAATGTATAGGTGATGCCTGTCTCGTCCGCATAAAAATTATTGTTCGGGACAATCTCGTTGACGTCAAAGAATCCGATTGTTTCCAAGTCGCGAGCATCTTTTACTTCATTCATCCTGACGATTTCATCGACCAGCAAGTGGGACAGTTCCTCTTTATACTTGTCGACAAAGATTTCGTTTTCCGAAATATACTGTCCCGTTTTGACGTCCAGCACGTAGTTTTCGACACTGTGCGCACCGTGCGCGCCTCCCGTATAAGATGACGTTTGGACAACAAAACTCAGCAAACCGTCTTGATTGTAAACAACTTCATTGCTCTTGATCAATTCGTACGTAAACCATACTTCATCCGGATGGACGCCGAGATTTTCAACTTCCGCCTGATATTCTTTTTCTTCACTTTTAAACACATTGATATAGTTTTCGACATACCAGGCAGCGGCTTCGGCCGGCGACAGCGTACGATCGACGTCATTGAAAAACGATACGATAAACTGCTGTTGCAGTTTTTTCTGTATTTCGTTGTTCTCAACAACGACCGGATATACGAATCTGATTTGCAACGAACATCCCGGATTGGTTTCTATATCATTAATATAATATGATTTGTCGACGGAAAGAGAGTCGAACGCAATACCGTTCTTTGCCGGTTGCCCCGAACCGGCGTTACAACAGACAAGTTGTAATATTATATTGCATAAAAGGGCGCTTCTCAATAATAACAACACAAGTTTCATTACATTAAAATATTTAGAGTTACGGTGCAAAAATAATCGTTTTATTCGGATGCTTAAAGAGTATTCCGGCATAAGAATACGAAAAAAAATCAAAATATTAAATATGCTATTAATACCTAAGGTATTACATATTCCGCATTTTCTCTGCTTGCGAAAGCGATAGAATTTTGTTCGATATATTTTACATTTTTTCTCGCAAACATTATTGCCATGAAATGAAAAAGCCGTACATTAGCATGTTTTTTCAAAAACGGAAAAACAGGAAATAATAATATATAGCTAAATGACAGAACAAGATAGAATTATCCCGGTCAACATTGATGAGGTAATGAAATCGGCATATATCGACTATTCGATGTCGGTTATTGTTTCACGTGCACTTCCTGATGTCAGGGACGGATTTAAACCGGTGCACCGTCGCGTGTTGTACGGGATGAACGAATTGGGAAATACATCCGATAAGCCATATAAGAAATCAGCCAGAATCGTGGGAGAAGTATTGGGTAAATATCATCCGCACGGCGATTCGTCGGTCTACGGCGCTATGGTGCGCATGGCACAAACGTGGTCGCTTCGCTATCCGCTGGTTGACGGACAGGGTAACTTCGGTTCGGTAGACGGAGACAGTCCCGCAGCCATGCGTTACACCGAAGCACGCCTGAGCCGGATGGCCGAAGAAATGTTACAGGACATCGACAAGGATACCGTAGAGTTTCAATTCAATTTCGACGATACGCTGAAAGAGCCGACGGTTCTGCCGACACGTCTCCCCAATCTGCTGATAAACGGCGCTTCTGGTATTGCCGTGGGAATGGCCACCAATATGCCGCCCCATAATATTGGCGAAGTAGCGGATGCGTGTGTAGCTTATATTGATGCCAAAGGACAAATCGGCATCGACGAACTCATGCAACATGTCAAAGCGCCCGATTTTCCGACCGGCGCTACCATTTACGGTTACGCAGGAGTGAAAGAAGCTTTCGAAACAGGCAAGGGGCGCATCATAATACGGGGTAAGGCCGAAATTGAAACGGACAGTACGCACGAAAAAATCGTCATCTCCGAAATCCCGTATATGGTGAACAAAGCGGAATTGATTAAAAATATTGCCGATTTGGTGAACGAAAAACGTCTGGACGGAATATCGAACGTGAACGATGAATCCGACCGGAACGGTATGCGTATCGTCGTCGACGTGAAACGCGATGCAAACTCCAATGTTGTACTGAACAAACTCTACAAACTCACTTCGTTGCAATCGTCGTTCAGTGTAAATAACATCGCATTGGTGAACGGACGTCCCAAATTGCTCAACCTCCATGACATGATTTCGCTGTTTATCAATCATCGCAAAGACGTCGTCACACGCCGTACTCGGTTTGAATTGAAGAAAGCGGAAGAACGTGCCCACATTCTGGAGGGATTAATTATCGCATCGGACAATATAGACGAAGTCATCGCTATTATTCGCGCATCAAATAGTCCGCAGGAAGCCATAGACCGGCTTATGGAACGGTTCGCACTGTCCGAGATACAGTCGCGGGCGATTGTCGAAATGCGCTTAAGGCAACTGACCGGCCTCGAACAGAGCAAATTGCACGCCGAATACAACGAAATAGAAAAGCTGATTGTACGGCTGAAAGAAATACTTGAAAATGAAGACGTCCTGATGCAACTTATCAAGACGGAAATACAGGAAGTCAAAAACAAATACGGCGATGGACGCCGCACGGATATTGTGTATGCTTCGGAAGAACTTAATCCCGAAGATTTTTATGCCGACGACGAAATGATTATCACCATCTCGCACATGGGATACATCAAACGTACGCCGCTGAGCGAGTTCCGTGCACAAGGCCGCGGTGGAGTAGGGGTCAAAGGGTCGGAAACGCGTGACGAAGATTTCGTTGAATACATCTATCCTGCATCCATGCACGCTACTATCCTGTTTTTCACTGCTAAAGGACGTTGTTTTTGGAAAAAGGTGTTCGAAATACCCGAAGGCACCAGAAACTCCAAAGGCAGAGCCATCCAGAATCTGCTGAATATCGACTCGGACGACAGCGTGAACGCTTTCATCCGAGTGAAAAACCTGACGAACGATACCGCATTCATCAATTCGCACTATTTATTATTCTGTACGCGCAAAGGACTTATCAAAAAAACACTGCTTGAGGCATATTCACGCCCGCGCCAAAACGGTGTCAATGCCATTACGCTACGCGAAGACGACGGACTGATACAAGTACGCATGACGAACGGTAACAACGAAGTGCTGATAGCCAACCGTAACGGGCGTGCCATCCGTTTCCACGAGAGCAAAGTGCGCATGATGGGACGGACAGCCGCAGGCGTGCGCGGAATGACACTCGACGGTGGCGATGACGAAATAATCGGCATGGTATGCATCAAGGATGCGGAAAAGGAATCCATTTTGGTCGTTTCGGAGCAGGGATACGGAAAACGTTCCAAAATAGATGATTATCGCATCACAAACCGGGGAGGTAAAGGTGTAAAAACCATCAACGTCACCGAAAAAACGGGCAAACTTGTCGGCATCAAAACGGTTACGGATGAAAATGACCTGATGATTATCAACAAGTCGGGCATCACAATACGCATGAAAGTGGCAGACCTGCATATCATCGGTCGGGCAACGCAAGGTGTTCGCCTGATTAACTTGGAGAAACGTAACGATGAAATCGCTTCGGTATGCAAAGTCATGTCCGAAAAAGAAGAAGAACAAATGACATCACAAGACGAGGAGATTTCGGGTGAAAACGAAAACACTGTCCGGGATGAAAATAACGAAACAAACGCATAAATAAAAAATAAAATAGAGTATTAATTCAAATTTTTAAACAACAATGAAAAATGTATTGTTATTTATTGGCTTAAGTTTGGTAACCGTTACGGCTTTTGCTCAGAAGAAAAACGTAAGCGCAGCAGAACGTATTTCGAAAGAAGCAAAACCCAATTACGATGAAGCCAGAAACTTAATTAAAAGCGCTTTGGAAGATCCGGAAACGAAAAATGACGCAAAGACGTGGTATGTTGCCGGAAAGATTGAAGACAAGCAATTCACTGACGAAAACATGAAACAGATTCTCGGGCAGCAACCGAACGAACCTGTCATGTATGAAGCGCTGGCAAACAGTCTTCCTCATTTCATGAAAGCTTACGAGCTTGACCAGCTGCCGAATGAGAAAGGAAAAGTAAAACCCCGATTTGCAAAAAGCATTCTGGGCACGCTAAGCGCCAATCACGTGTATTACCTGAACGGGGGAGCATACTATTTTGATCAAAGGGATTACAGGAAGGCTTGCAATTTCTTTGAACAATATCTGGAAATTTCGGATTCACCGTTTTTCCGGGGAGAAAAAATTTCGGAGAAAGATTCCAGCTATATGATTGTACAATTCTATCTGGCAGTGGCTTCGACACAATTGGACGACAGCGAAATGGCTATCAGGAATCTGAAACGCGCAAAAGATACGCCGTATCGTCAGAACGAAGTATATCAATATCTTTGCTATGAATACGAACAAATTCAAGATTCCGTCAATTTGGAAAAAACGCTTGAAGAAGGATTAGCAGTTTTCCCCGATTCGAGTTATTATCTATTGCATCTTATCTCTTTGTATATCAGCAGCAATCGTGACGAACAAGCCCTTCAGCATTTAAATACGGCCATTACACGCGACCCGAACAATTCGGACTTGTATCAGGCAATGGGAAGTGTATACGAGTCGAAAAAAGATTATACGAAAGCCGAAGAGAGTTATCTGAAAGCGGTAGAAATTGCCCCGGAAAGTCCGACAGCGCTTTCAAATATCGGACGTGTATATTACAATCAGGGTGTAGTCAAACTGGCCGAAGCCAATCTGATTTCGGATGCGACGCTTTACAATCAGGAAAAAGGCGTTGCCAAAGAATTATTTAAAAAGGCGTTGCCTTATTTCGAGAAAGCGTATAAAACCAATCCCGACGAACGGCAATATATGGTTGCCCTCAGAGGCATATACTATAATTTGGATATGGGCGAGAAATTTGCCGAAATAGAGGCAAAAATGAATCAATAACAAATCAATAGCTTTGTGTTTTTTGTACTTTCATATTCATTTTTTTTAGTTGATTTCCTCGGCGGACGTTTTGTCCGCCGAGGTTTTTTTATGCCGTGCGTAGAAAAGCAGAACAAGTCCGTTACGGAAGCAGGTAGCAAGCAACCGTATTCAAGCCGTAACGGTTACGGGTAAAGGGTTAATGAACCGGCCGTCAACTTAACATAATGTTGATTATGGAGAAAATATGGGCAGGTTTTATACATTGCCGGAAAAGCCGGCACAACTGCTATTCTTCAAACCGTCCTGCTTTCCATTGATAGATTTTCGGCGAATCCGTCAGGAAAGGCATTATCTTTTCTCGTTCATCGGCAGAAAGATATTGCGGCGTGACGTATTCGGCGGACAAGGTCGGATTGTCGGCGCTCAGGCGGTAGTGAATCAAATCCATGTCAAGATGCGACAAGGCTTCACGAAAGGCTTCGTCCTGTCTGTCGGCGTCGCTACGGATATACCATTTGTCCTTGGAGCGTTTCCACAATTCAGGAGCGTCAAGCGGTTTCCAGTCCGTGGTGTAGAAAGCCACACGGCTGTCGGCCACAGGTGCGCTGACGGTTGTCACCATACAGACAATATATGTCTGATTGACTAAGGGAAGGAATTTCATTTCCAGCGTGCTGTGCTCGGTCGTCTGCAAAAGTATATAGTCCTGCGTCAGTTTCAGCAGCGTGGAACGTCCGTTCATTGTATTTTCCAGCGTGGCCGGTTTGCCGGCACGATACAGCTCGACCAAGTCTTTCCTCCAGGCGTCTTCGAACTGAGGGATATACTCGTCCGGCATTTTGATAAAAAATGCGGCCATATCCTGTGCCCGGACTGAAGGAAAAATCGAAATACACAGTATTAATAATAACAAATGTTTCATGATTGCGTCTTTATTTTGTGCCCAAATATAAGAATATCATTCCTAACAGAACAAGAAAAAGATCGACAGCCTTGTTCTTTAAGTTTTTTTCATGGAAAAATACAGCGCCTGCCGTGAAGGTAACCAGCACATTACTGCGCCTTATCATGGAAACGATAGAAATCATCGCTCCGGGAAAACTCAGGGTGTAGAAATAAATCCAGTCGCCGAAGGCAAGGGAAAGCGATACAAGCACGATGCTCCATCGCCAGCGGCATGGCGTCGTCTGTCGTCGCCGGGGATACCAGAGCAGCAGAAATACGAATGTCATGATAAGCAGTTGGTAGACGTTGAACCATACCTGTACGGTCATCACGTCCAGCGAAGCCATCAGATGCTTGTCGTACAGTCCGCTTACGGCTCCGAGTATTATCGAAATCAGGGCGTAGACAATCCATTTATTGTGCGAAAAACGGATGCCTTCTTTTTTCCCCGACGTGGAGAGCAGGAAAAACGAGAGCAACGACAGCATCACGCCCGTCCATTGATATAAATTGAGCCGTTCGCCGAATACAAGCATCGCTCCGACCAGCGTAATCATGGGCTGCATTGCCTTGACAGGGCCTGTGATGGTCAGGGGCAGATGTTTGACGGAGAAATAGCCGCTTATCCACGAGCATGATACGATGATGGATTTCAGGAATATGCCGGCATGTGTTTCAGGCGACACCTGTGGCACATACAGCATCGTGCCGTCCAGCAATCCGGTTGCACGTGAGAGAATAATAAACGGTATAAACAACAAGGCGGATACCAGCGAATTAAGAAATAAAACAGGAATGACGGCATTATCTTTCAGTGCATGTTTCTTGCCTGTTTCATAGCATCCCAGTGCGAATGCCGATATAAAAGCGTAAGTGAGCCACATGATTGTCAGATAAATATATCGTCCGGATAAACTATGTCGACGAGCGCCAGCCCTTTAGCATCTGCCGAAGCGCCGGCCAGCCGGCGGTCTTTCGCTTCGATCAGGCGTTCGAATCCGTCGACGGAACGCCTCCCCCACCCTACCTCAAGTAATGTGCCCACGACAGCCCGCACCATATTCCGCAGAAAACGGTTTGCACGAATCGTAAAGATCCACAAATCGCCTTCCTGCGTCCATTCGGCATGGTCGATACGGCAATCATTTGTTTTTACATCGGTATGCAATTTGCTGAAACTTGTGAAATTGTGATGTCGATACAGCGTCCGGCAGGCCTCGTTCATCAGTGCAAAATCCAGCTTTTTCAGAGACATGCGGCATACCCATTCGTGGTTAAAGGGATTTTTCACGCCGGTAACGGTATAGCGATACGTCCTCAAAAGCGCATCAAAGCGGGCATGTGCATCGGGACGGACAGGGACAATTTTGTTCACGGATATGTCATGCGGCAACAGGCCGTTGAGTTTCCCGGCAAGAAAAGGCACATCGTCCGGCGGCGTTTCCGCATCCATGTGTGCCACCATCAGGCGGGCATGAACGCCGGCATCCGTACGGCCTGCTCCCGTGACAGGCGTCGGACGGCGCAATATCGTCGCCAGCGCTTCTTCGAGCCGCTGCTGTACGCTCGTCCCGTTCGGCTGATTCTGCCATCCGCAGTACGCCGTGCCGCTGTACGACATGTATATAAAGTATCTGTACATAACTATTGTCGAAAAACGCGACAAAGATAATCAAAATTATGGTGTTTGTCGGCGCCGGAAATCAGGCGCCGGGCGTATATGCCTGTTCGCGTAATATCCGTGCGTATTTGCGCCGAATTCATGTGAATTTACGGCAATAACGGACGCCGTTTCGTCGCTACAGCGTTTTTTACCGGAGAGTTTGCCGGCGGAAAACGCGAAAAAGCGGTTCGGATGACTGCGAAACTTTCGACAGTAAAAACATGCAGGCGATTACCTGTTTTTTTTCGGAGATATTACTAACTTTGCAACCGCAAAAAGTCCTGCTGGCAACTAAACAGAAGATTATACAATATAAATGGCGAAGAAAAAAACAAAAAAGAAACGTCAGGATGAAAATGATGTAGATAATTTTATGGAATCGGTCATGTCGTTTTTCACGAGCGAGCGTATGCGTTTCTTGTGTGGACTGGTACTGAATATTTTTGTAGTATATGCAAGTATAGCAATGATTTCTTTCCTTTTTACCGGCGGGACAGACCAGAGCGAAATCAAACATATGGCTTTCGGAGATTTGTTTGCCGGCCGCGGAAAGGTGGCCAACTGGGCGGGTATTTGGGGGGCGTTTCTGTCCGATTTCCTGATAAACGGCGGGTTCGGTATGCCCACCTTCTTTATGCTTTTCTTTGTCGGTTCGGCAGGTTCCAAACTGATGGGCTTATGCAAACTGTCGCTGCTCAAGCGTTTTCTGTCATGCAGCGTCGTTATGATATGGTGGTCGCTGTTTCTCGCTTTCTTTTTCACCGAATATTTGGGCGATTCGTTTCTTTTCCTCGGTGGACGGCATGGATATAACCTCTCCGACATGCTGATAAAAAGCATCGGAAAGCCGGGCGTCGTCCTCCTGCTGTTTGTTTCGCTGCTGATAATTGCCTTGTCGCTGAGCAAAAGAGTCATGCCGTTTCTGCAAAACATCTTTGCTTTCGCATGGATACGTAAAATCAGATTGTTTAAAAAGAAAGGGAAACACGTGTCCGCCGCCGGTTCCGACGACGATTCGGATGACGAAAACCCGGCCGATGATATTGCGGAAGAAGTCGAAGAGGATGAAAACAGCGGAGACGATGAGGACGAATATGATGAGGAAAACGATGATGACGACATATACCGACCTTCGAGCGACGAAAATGTTTCTTTTGAAGTAGTTGTGTCTGCGGACAAAGAGAATTCGGAAGACCACGATTTCGACCTGTCGGAATTAGGCACGTATGATCCGCGTCTTGACATATCGAATTACCGTTTCCCGCCGCTCGATTTGCTTAAAAAATACGGTTCACCCGAAAATCAGGTGAATATGGAAGAACAGAACGAGAATAAGCAGCGTATCGAACATACGCTGGGCACCTTCGGCATCAGTATCGTATCCATCAAGGCTACCGTAGGACCTACGCTGACGCTCTACGAAGTAGTCCCTGCCGACGGAGTCCGTATTGCCAAAATACGTAACCTCGAAGACGACATCGCGCTGAGCCTTTCCGCTCTGGGGATACGTATCATTGCGCCCATTCCCGGAAAAGGCACGATAGGGATTGAAGTCCCCAACAAAGATGCGCAGATTGTTTCCATGTCGTCCGTGATTGCTTCGCACAAATATATCGGAAGCAAATACGACCTGCCCATTGCCCTCGGACGGACTATTACGAACGAAATCTTCATGTTCGACCTCTGCAAAATGCCGCACCTGCTGATGGCCGGCGCTACGGGACAAGGAAAATCGGTCGGCCTGAACGTCATCATCACTTCGCTGCTGTACAAAAAACATCCCGCCGAACTCAAATTTGTGCTGATAGACCCCAAGATGGTAGAATTTAATATATACGAAAGCATAGAGCGGCACTACCTTGCCAAACTGCCCGACGAAGACAAGGCTATCATCACCGATTTCACGAAAGTGATACATACGCTGAACTCGCTGTGCCGCGAGATGGACGACCGTTATGAACTGCTGACCAACGCCCATGTACGCAACATAAAGGACTACAACGAAAAATTCATCAACCGCCAGCTGAATCCCGAAAAGGGACACAAATATATGCCCTACATCGTAGTGATTATCGACGAGTTCGGCGACCTTATCATGACGGCAGGCAAAGACATTGAAATGCCGATAGCGCGTATCGCCCAAAAGGCAAGAGCGGTAGGAATGCACATGATTATTGCCACGCAGCGCCCTTCGACCAATGTACTCACCGGCACCATCAAGGCAAACTTCCCTGCACGTGTAGCCTTCCGCGTATCGTCTATGGTTGACTCGCGGACGATTCTGGATTCGCCGGGGGCAAACCGGCTGATCGGGCGCGGCGACCTGCTGTTTTCGCAGGGCAGCGAAATGACGCGCGTCCAGTGTGCTTTTGTAGATACGCCCGAAGTCGAAGACATTGCCTCTTTCATCGGCCGGCAGCCCGGCTATCCCACAGCATTCAAGTTACCCGAATACGTGCCCGACGGCGGTGAAGGATCGTCGGGAGGCGCAGACCTGTCGGACGAATGGGATCCGCTGTTTGAAGACGCCGCCCGCCTAATTGTGATACAGCAGCAAGGTTCAACCTCGCTGATACAGCGCAAATTTTCCATCGGCTACAACCGCGCAGGCCGTCTGATGGATCAACTGGAACACGCAGGCATCGTCGGCTCGGCCGAAGGCAGCAAGCCGCGGCAGGTGCTGGTTTTTGACGAGTATACTTTGGATCAGAAATTTAAAACCCTTAAGCGATGAAACGATTTATCGGAATATGCTTATATATGCTTGTAAACCTGACCGTCATGCAAGCCCAGAAGGCGGAAGCCCTCTTCGACAAAGCCGCTGCCGCATATGAAAGCGCAAACGGAATATCCGCATCGTTTGCGGCAAATGTGCAGTTCGGCAAACAGGGCGACTCGGAAAGTTTCGAAGCAACAGTCGAGATGAAAGGCAATAAATTTTACCTGATAACGCCCGACATGCGGACATGGTACGACGGAACAACGCTGTGGACATACATGCTGCGCACGAACGAAGTCAATATCACCACTCCATCGGGCGACGAGCTGGAAACCGTCAATCCGATGATACTGCTTCGCCGGTACAACAAGGGATTCAAACTGTCGTACACCGGCGAAAGCACCTCCGACCTCGGCAAGATGGCGGACGACGTGAAACTTGTTTCCAAAGGCAACCGCGACATCGAAGAAGTCGACTTGCAAATCGACCGTGCCACGTCGCTTCCCCTGCGGATTTCGGTGACGATGAAAAACGGCGTCAGGAGCGTAATCCGCATCAGTCGCATGAAAACAGGCGTCAATCAGCCCGAATCGGTGTTTGTCTTCAATGCGGCCGATTATCCGGGAGTACTGGAAGTAGATTTGCGAAATTAAAATACATTGAATTATATGGAAACCGAAAAAGTATATTGTTTGATTGTCGGGTCGGGGCCTGCGGGCTATACGGCTGCGATTTATGCGGCGCGCGCCAACCTCTCGCCCGTACTGTACGAAGGGATTCAACCCGGCGGACAGCTGACGGCCACAACCGACATAGAGAATTTCCCCGGCTATCCGCAAGGTACGGGGGGAACGGAAATGATGGAAGACCTGAAAAAGCAGGCCGCACGCTTTGAAACGGATATTCGCCCCGGTATCGTCACGGCCGTCAACCTGTCCGCCGCACCTTACAAGGTGACTGTCGACGGCGAAAAAACGCTCGAAACCGAAACACTGATTATCGCAACGGGCGCATCGGCAAAATATCTCGGTCTGGCAGACGAGCAAAAGTATGCCGGAACGGGCGTATCGGCATGTGCCACATGCGACGGCTTTTTCTACCGCAAAAAACGTGTAGCGGTTGTCGGGGGCGGCGATACGGCATGTGAAGAAGCGCTCTACCTGTCCGGACTGGCTTCCCGCGTTTACCTGATTGTGCGCAAACCTTTCCTGCGGGCATCCAAAGTGATGCAGCAAAGAGTATTCGATACGCCCAATATCGAAGTATTGTTTGAGCACAACACCGCCGGATTGTTCGGCGAGCACGGCGTAGAAGGCGTCCGTCTGATCAGGCGGCAGGGCGAACCCGACGAAGAAAAGGTTGACATTGCCGTCGACGGATTCTTTCTTGCAATCGGACATACGCCCAACTCCGGCGTCTTCAAACCCTGGCTCGAAACGGACGAAAACGGCTATATCATAACCCGTCCCGGCACGCCCTGCACCCGTATTCCGGGCGTGTTTGCCGCAGGAGACGTGGCCGATCCGGTATACCGGCAGGCCGTCACGGCGGCTGCAAGCGGCTGCAAGGCGGCTATCGAAGCCGAACGGTATTTAATGATGAACGGCATCCTGAAATAACAGCACAGCAAACATGAACAGAACAGCTTTTTTGATAATCATCGCAGTCTGCGCGCTGTGTCGGCCACTGACGGCGCAGGACAAGACGCAAATCATTGCACACCGCGGATACTGGCAATCGCGCGGCGCGGCGCAAAACTCGATCGCCGCGCTCGAAAACGCCGACAAGATTAGCGCATACGGTTCGGAGTTCGACGTGCATCTGACGGCGGACGACGTGCTTGTCGTGCATCACGACGAAACGGTCGAAGGCGTGCACATCCAAACCTCGCCCTACGCGGCCGTCAAAGATTTCGTGCTTGCCAACGGGGAGAAAATCCCTGCCCTGCGTGAATATCTGGAAGCCGCACGGCGCACGAAGATCCACCTCATTTTTGAACTCAAGCCCCACGCCACGCCCGAACGCAATCGCGAAGCGGCGCGCCTCTCGGTCGAGTTGCTGAAAGAAAAGAAACTGATGCACCGCACGGACTTTATTACCTTCAACGCCGACGCCGGAAAAGAACTGATCCGCCTTGCGCCCGAAATCGACGTGTATTACCTCAACGGCGACCTGTCGCCCGAAGAACTGAAAGCGCAGGGCTTTGCCGGGCTGGATTACCATTACGACGTGATGCGGAAACATCCCGAATGGTTCGGAGCGGCAAAAGCGCTGGGATTGGGCATCAATGTGTGGACGGTGAACGATACGACGCGGATGCGCGAAATGACGGAAGCCGGAGCGGATTTCATCACAACGGATATTCCGCACGACGCATTGATTTTCATATCTTCACAGCACAGATAACACGCAGCAATGAAAAGAATTATTGTCGGACTGATATGTCTCGTGTCGACAGGACGGATGGTCGCCGCCGCCGACTGCCCGAAGCACGAAATAAGAGCCGTATGGCTTACCACCATTTACGGCCTCGACTGGCCGAGCGCTCCGGCCGTCGACGAAGAAAGCCGAATCCGGCAAAAACAGGAACTTTGCTCCATCCTCGACCGCCTTCAGGAAGCAAATTTCAATACCGTCTTCGTGCAGGCGCGTCTGCGCGGCGACGTCATCTACCCCTCCCGTATCGAGCCTGTCGCCAAAATCTTTACAGGTACATACGGCGCGCTGCCCGGATACGACCCGCTGGCCTTTGTGATTGACGAATGTCACAGGCGGAGTATGGAATGTCACGCCTTTTTCGTCACCTTCCCCCTCGGCTCGCACAGGGTTGTAGACGAGCAGGGCAGCCTGTCCGTAGTGAAGAAGCGCCCGCATCTCTGCCTGAAATACAAAAACGAATGGTATCTCGACCCCGGTATGCCCGAAACGGACGACTATATCCTTTCGCTCGTGAAAGAAATCGTCGTCAACTACGACATCGACGGCATCCAGTTCGATTACGCACGCTATCCCGATAAAGTCTTTCCCGACGAAAACAGTTACGGTATGTACGGACACGGACAGTCGCCGGAAGACTGGCGGCGCACGAACATCAACCGCCTCATGGCGCGTATCCACGACTGCGTGAAAGCGGAAAAACCCTGGGTGCAGATAAGCAGCTCACCCGTCGGGAAATATCGCAGATATGAACGGACGCCCCACGCCGGATGGACGGCTTACGACGACGTCTATCAAGACCCCCGCGCGTGGCTGGAAGCCGGCCACCACGACATGATTGTGCCCATGATGTATTTCCGAAGGGACGAATTTGACCCCTACCTCGACCACTGGCTCGAACAGGCAAAATCGCGCAACATGGTGGCAGGGCTGGGCGTCTACCGCCTGAACAGCAGCGAAGGCGACTGGAACCCGGACGAAATAGGCAGCCAGATCGACCACGTCCGCCTGCACGGCGCAAACGGATGCGCCTTTTTCCGCACACGCTTCGTAGTCGACAACGAAAAAGGCATCCATACCCAACTGAAACACCGATACTTCAAATATCCCGCCCAACTCCCGCCCCTGACGTGGATGAACGATACCCTGCCCCCAGCCCCGCCACCCGAAATCAAAGTCGTCCGCGACGGCAATCTCCTCAAACTCTCGTGGGACAAAGCCGCCGGCCACTGCACCTACACCGTATACTGCTCGCTCACCGATTCGCTCGACACCGGAAAAGCGCAATCCATCCTGGCAACCGGCCTGCGCACCAACGCACTCTCACTCATCGCCGACGACGATTCCGAAAGAGGATACCTCTTCTCCGTCACCGCATCGAACCGTTACAGGATCGAAAGCCTGCCCTCATACGAAACCTATTATTATTATTCGTCCTATGAAAAATGAAAATAATACACCGCCAACAACAGTAACCCGACACAGAAACGTGGTAAACTGGTACGTACTGTACACCTCGTCGCATATGGAGAAAAAAGTAAAAGCACATCTCGACGAGCAAAATATCGAAAACTACCTGCCGCTCCACCGAACGCCACGCGTATGGTCCGACCGCGTCAAAATGATTGACAAACCGCTCTTCCCCTCCTACATCTTCGTCAAATGCCGCGAAAACCTCCTGCGCACCCTGCTTTGGATTTACGGCATCTCCAGAATCGTATACTATAACGGCAGACCGGCCATCGTAAGCCAAAAAGAAATAGACGCCATCCGCATCTTCCTCAGACATGCCGCCGAACACCCCCTGTGCGAAGGCGAAGAAGTAGAAATACTCTGCGGACTGATGAAGCACGTATCGGGCAAAATCCGGAAAATAAACAAAAAATACCTCCTCCTCTACATCGAACCGCTCGGCGCCACCGTCAGCGTAAACCTCCAAAACGTAGTCTCCCTGAATAAAATAAAATGACCCGCGCAACAGACAACAAGCCCCGCGCGACAGACAGCGAGACCCTCGCGAAGGACAGCGAAACCCTCGCGAAGGACAGCGAAACTCTCGCGGAAGACAGCGAGACCCTCGCGAAGGACAGCGAGACTCTCGCGAAGGACAACGAGACTCTCGCGAAGGACAGCGAAACTCTCGCGGAAGACAGCGAGACCCTCGCGAAGGACAGCGAGACTCTCGCGGAAGACAGCGAAAACTCCGCAAAAGACGCGACAATCCGAAATACGCCCCTTCACTCCCCCATTTTCCCAATCGAATTATTTTATGTACATTTGCCGCATGACAAATTCATTAATTAAAACGCTATGCAATTCAACCGACGCGAATTTATTAAAACGGGAGGAATGGCCATGGTAAGTTCGCTTACAATGCCTTCTTTTCTGGGAAGTTGCGACGCCGAAACTTCCGGCGGCAGTTCGGCCGCCATACGTTTTGCGTTGAACCATTTCAACGTAAGCGAGCGCGATTTGCAAAAAACGCTCTCGGCCGCACTCGAAAAAGGCGGCGACTATGCAGACTTGTTTTTTGAACACAGCCACTTCAATAACGTCAGCCTGCAGGACGCCGCCGTAAACAGGGCTTCGTCCAACATTGACTTCGGAATGGGCGTGCGCGTACTCTCCGGCGACAGATCGGGCTACGCCTATGTCGAAGACATTACGCTCAAGGAAATGCTGAAGGCCGCAAAAACAGCCGCCCGCATCGCCGACAGCAGCGCCCGCAAGGCACCCGTCAACCTGACGGAACTGCCCCTCACGCACAATTACTATATCGTAAAAACACCCTGGGACGAAATATCGGTCAAAAACAAAACGCCCTTCCTGCAAAAACTGAACGACCGCATCTTCACCCTCGACAAGCGCGTCGCCAAGGTAACGGCCGGTCTGAGCGACAACACGTCGCACATCTTCTTCTGCAACTCCGAAGGACTGATGTACTACGACTATCGCCCGATGGCGCAAATCTTCGCACAATGTATCATGACCGACGGCGACAAAACGGAAAACAACTTCGCCAGCCGCTCGTTTCGCACCGGCTCCGAATTTCTAACCCACGAAATCATCGAAACCATAGCCCGCGAAGCCGTCAACAAAACCGCCGTCCTGTTCCGTGCCGTAAAACCCAAAGGCGGCGAAATGCCCGTCGTAATGGGCGCCGGCGGATCGGGAATACTCCTGCACGAAGCCATAGGACACGCCTTCGAAGCCGATTTCAACCGCAAAAACACCTCCATCTTCTCGGACAAACTGAACAGGACGGTCTGCAACCCAAATATCAATGTCGTAGACGACGGCACCATCGCCTCCAACCGCGGCGCAGTGAACATCGACGACGAAGGCATCGAAGGACAAAAAACGTATCTCGTGCGCGAAGGCATACTGACAAGCTACATGCACGACCGCATCAGTGCAAAACACTACGGCGTCGCGCCCACCGGCAACGGACGCCGCGAATCGTTCCGCGCAGTACCCATCCCGCGTATGCGCTCCACCTATATGGAAGCGGGAGAATATCCCGAAGAAGAAATCATCGCCGCAGTCAAAAAAGGAATCTACGCCGCCAATTTCACCAACGGACAGGTACAGATCGGAGCAGGCGACTTTACCTTCTTCGTCAAAAACGGCTATCTGATCGAAAACGGCAAACTGACGCAACCCGTGAAAGATGTCAACATCATCGGCAACGGCCCCGCAGCGCTGGCCGACATCACGATGGTCGGCAATAACCCCAAAATGGATAACGGCACGTGGACCTGCGGCAAAGACGGACAATCCTGCCCCGTCACATGCGGAATGCCCGCAGCGCTGGTCGCCAAACTTACGGTAGGAGGAGAAAATTAATATGATTTCGGAAACACACAAACAAATCGCACAGCAGGCAATGAATTTTGCCCTGAAAAACGGATGCCAAGCCGTCCGTATCAGCCTCTATCATGGTTCGAACACCTCGTTCGAAATACGCGACATGAAGATAGACCGCCTGCAGCAGGCATCGGAAAACGCCTGCGCCATACACCTCTTCGTCGACGGACGCTACGGCGCATTCTCAACCAACAGGATAGACCGTAAAGAACTGGAAAAATTTATCCTCGACGGCATCGACTCCACCCGCTTCCTTGCCGAAGACAGGGCGCGCACCCTCCCCGACGCCTCGCTCTACTACAAAGAAGAAGGCCGCGACCTGCAACTCTACGACCCGAAGTTCGAAACCGTCCCGCCCGACGACAAGGTAGCCCTCGCCATGCAGGTATGCGACGAAATAGCAGGAAAAGACACACGCCTCGTATCGGCGGAATCGTCGTACGGCGACGGCGACAACTTCCGCTACATGATTGCAAGCAACGGCTTCGAAGGCGAATCGTCCGATTCCTACTTTACGCTCTCCGGCAATGCCGGCATCAAGGGCGACGGCGACGCACGCCCGTCCGACTACTGGTACGAATCGTCGCTATACTACGACACCCTGTGCAAAAAAGGCATCGGCGCCAAAGCGCTGGCACGTACGCTGCGGAAACTGGGACAGAAGAAAATCGCCTCCGCACGCCTGCCCATGCTGGTAGACTTCACCAATTCGCGGCGGCTGCTCTCGCCCGTCATACAGGCGCTGTACGGCTCGGCCATCCAGCAAAAAAACTCTTTCCTGATCAACAAACTGAACGAAAAGACGCTGGGCGACAAAATGACCCTGACCGACAATCCGCATCTGCCCAAAGCCTCCGGCGCACGGCTTTTCGACAGCGAAGGCGTGGCTACACGACAAATGCCCGTATTCGAAGCGGGAGTACTGAAAACCTACTACATCGACACCTACTACGCCAACAAGATGGAGACGGCGCGCACCGTCGATTCGCCTTCCATCCTGATCATGCCTCCGGGCGGCAAAGACCTCGACGGACTGATTGCCTCGCTCGACAAAGGCATTCTGGTGACGGGCTTTAACGGAGGAAACTGCAGCACCACAACCGGCGACTTCTCGTACGGCATCGAAGGGTTCCTGATCGAAAACGGCAAAACCGTACAACCCGTCAACGAAATGAACATCACGGGAAACATGCTGACCCTTTGGCAAAACCTCGTAGAAGTGGGCAACGACCCCTACCCCGGTTCGAACTGGCGGATTCCGTCGCTGCTGTTCGACGCGGTAGATTTCAGCGGGCTGTAAGCAGCGCGCGTTCCGTTTCCCGAACGCGCCCGGCACAACGCCGCGCGAGAGTATGAATCAATTTGACATCGTAAAAACTTTTCGGAACTATGGCTAAAAACAAGAAAAGAAAAAAGGTACAATCGCCGCATCAGAACCAATCCGTGTCGATTAAACACTCCAAAACCTATTTGGATGCATGTTATGCGGCGGTGCGGCGCATCTTTCGGGCGATGGGCGAAGACGGGTCGCTATTCGATACTTTCACCAAACGCCAGAAACAGGATATTTTCCGTATCGCCGTATCGCCTCCGCGCATCATGCCCATGCCCGGACACAAGGTGCCGCGACAGTATCTGCGCTACGTGCAGGAAGAGTTGATCACGTATCTGAAGCGCGAATATTTCAACAAAGAAGCAGGAGTCACATGGATGGATATGGCCACCGTCGGGCAGGCGTTGCAGTTGATGTTTTCCGTAGAGTCGTATGTGAATGCCTTGCCGGAACCACAGCGTGAAACGGCAAACCGGCTGCGGGAGATGTTTGAGAAACACGACATCTTCTCGCTGGTTCAGGAATCGATGGCAGGCCATATCAAAATCTCGCTGATGATGCTTTCGCAACCTAACTTCCGCATCTACGGGCAACAGGGAGGCGAGCATAAGGCGACAAACAAGGCCTCCCTGCAACAGGTAGTGCGCATCACGACGCACGAATGTCAGTCGCTGCGCTTCAAGTATCGCAACAAGGAACGCACCGCCTTCCGCGTAGGTACCGGACAGTTCATGAGCATACCCTACACGGGCGCCACCATCGCCATGAGCAAGATTATACCGGGCATCACGCACGACAGGCAACTGAATATCTACATACAGTCGCACGCCATTCACCGCTTCAAGGAACGCATCGACACGTTCTACCCCATCATGCGAAACGAGTTTTTCGTCATCTCGCTCATGATGGCGCAGCGCATAGTACGCAGTCCCAACGGGATGCAGATGATTGCCTGCATTGCGCCCTGCGATTCGGGAGAGAAGACGATCGGCTATTTCGCTTTCACGATAGACGGCGACAACCTGCTTGTGCTCACGCTCCTGCCGCTACTCAGCCACAACGTGCCCGAAGGACGTGTCCTGTACGACCGTCTGAACCTCTCTCCCGACGACTTGAAGTATCTGGGAATGGACAAGCTGAGTTTCTTTTACGAGGTCGACATCGCACAGATTCCCATACTGAAGCAGATACTGTTCGACGAACTGCATCTCGACTATGTTCATACGATATACAACAGCTTCCGCTCCAAAGACGAGCCGTTCAATGAAAAGAGAACGCTCTTTGTAAAAAACTTTTTCCAAAAACTCGAAGAACAGCCTGCCGACCATACGGAGATACTCGACGACCTGATGGAATAATCCTGCCTGTATATCCCTGCTGCGGTTGTTCTGTTATTTCAATCAGGTGGAAATGAGGTTTTCCTCTGTGTTTAAATTGATGTTTGGACGGGATTCTATCCCGTTCTGTCTATCACTGCGGATTCCATCCGTAATATAATATATGTGAGATGGAATCTTACGGATAAAGGAGACGGGATAGAATCCCGTCCGAACGGCGGGAACAGCAAACGCAGGATAAAATTAATTACCGTATCATAACTCATCTTAAAATACAGCCAAAGGGATCCTATACGAATCCTATACACATCCTTCGAGGATCCTATACGAATCCCGTATCCCTCGAACCGGGCATTTTTAGTGAAGAAAACGTAAACAAAACGCACACGATTTATGTTTCATCAGACTTGTTGCCTTATTTTAACGCAATAAAAAACCTCCGCATATCCCGTCTGTACGGATACGCGGAGGAATTATATGCACAAAGAGAGGACTTACAGTTCCTTTGTCTTCTCCGAGATGTTTCCCGGCAGGTCGGAGGCAAAGACTTCGATCCGCTCGCCTTCCTGCGTAAGATTTTCTACCTTGGCCACATATTTCCACTCGTAGCCGACCGGTTCCTGCACGGCGTAGCCTTCTTCCACCAGCGCGCCGTCCGAACGGTATATCTCGACCTTCACTTCCTTAACCATGAAATCGTCCGTGACTTCGATGCGAATCACGTCGCCCGGAAGACCGCGGTAATCCGTCACGTCGATCGTTTCTATATCCGGCGCATGGAAAAAGTCGGCTACCGCCACGTTGCGCGCGCTCTGTCCCGGTTTGGCCTTTGAAGCGTAAGCTTCGGCAAGCTTTGGATCGGACATGACGCCCGTGCTGTACAGCGTTGCACGCTGGAATTTACGACGGTTCGCCAACTGCGCTTCCGTCGCTTCCTTACCCATCTCCGGCATCTTCGATACAATCGTCCGGCCGGCCCTCTGACGGAATACCAGCATCCCGCCTATCTGCCCACTCAATCCGTGGGTCACTACATTGCCTTTCTGTTTA
>JAISNP010000122.1 GCA_031276175.1 Tannerella sp. | reverse complement strand
TTCGTTCGGAAATAGTAGTGCAGCATCGAATGGCTGATGCCTGCCCGCCGGGCAATCGACACGGTTTTTGCGCCGGCATAGCCCGTTTCAAAAAATTCGGCCTCCGCAGCCTCCAGGATGATCTGTTCCGTATTTAATTCTGTTCCGTTCATTGTATTTATTCTGTTTTATTTCTTTCGGATAAAAATGTTCGACAAAACTGTCGATGCAAAGGTAGATGTTTTTTTAACCGGCAATGTTTTTCCCGGTATTTTTTCAGGAAAACATATCGGATTCCATTGCAAACAGCCCTCAATCCATCCTGTCGCGATAATCTTCGTATGCGAAGGTGCGGAGTATTTTCAGTTCGTCGTTCGCCGTCCACATGGCAACGGACGGGTGCGGTATTCCGTTAAACATCGTCGTTTTGACGGTCGTATAGTGGATCATGTCTTCAAATATCAGTTTGTCGCCTTCCCGCAGCGGCGATTTGAACGACCATTCGCCCATATAGTCTCCGCTCAGACAACTGCATCCGCCGATGCGGTATGCCGGCCTGCCCGGTACCGGTTCGGTTGCACCGCGGATAACCGGACGGTAGGGCATTTCAAGGCAATCGGGCATATGGCAGGCGAACGAGGCGTCGATGATTGCCGTTCGGATGCCCTGATTTTCTACGATGTCGACCACCGTAGCCAGCAGGAATCCCGCCTGCCAGACGAATGCGCTGCCCGGTTCGAGGATAATTTGCAGATTCGGATATTTGGCTTTGAACGATACGAGCAGCGCGATCAAATGTTCGATGTCATAATCGCTGTGCGTCATCAGGTGTCCGCCGCCCATGTTCAGCCATTTAATATGCGGCAAGAAGCGTCCGAAACGTGTTTCTACCGCCCGGAGCGTATTTTCCAGATCGTACGAAGACGATTCGCATAATGCGTGGAAATGCAGCCCGTCGATGCCTTTAGGCAAGGCGTTGCCTAATATATCGCTTGTAACGCCGAGACGCGAACCGGCCATGCAGGGATCGTATAACGCGGTTTTCACAACCGAATATTCGGGATTGATCCGCAATCCGCACGAGACGCGATTCCCGTCCGCCTCAACAAGAGGGCGGAACTTACCGAACTGCCCTGTGGAATTAAATGTGATATGGCTGCTGTATTGCAGCAGTTCGGCGAAATCCGTTTCTGTGTACGCCGGCGAACAGACATGCGCCCTGCACCCCATTTTTTCATACACCAGTCGCGCTTCGTAAATCGAACTGGCCGTTGCACAGGAAACATATTCCCTGATAAGGGGAAACGTTTTCCACATCGCAAACGCTTTCAGGGCAAGGATGATTTTCACGCCGGCACGTGTTTCCACCTGCTTTATCCGTGCGAGATTTTCCCGCAAACGACGTTCTTCGATTACGTAACAGGGAGAGGGAATAGATGGTATATCTATCATTTCGTTATTTTTTTGTCAATTGGGCGTATTTCAGCAGCAGGCTCTTTTTCCCCAGGTGTTCGAACATGATAATTGCTCTGGCATCGGCGCCGGCGTTTTCGAACGAGAGGATTTTTCCCCTTCCGAAACGATCGTGGGATACGTCGTCGCCTACGCTGAAGCCGTGCAGTGTCCGTATATTTTCTTTCGTTTGACCGGCGGGCGTTTGCAGCCTCTGCATACGCGACCCCGTCTGTATCCTTTGTGTGTTTTGCATGGAATAACGTTCGATTGTTGCGGTTCTTCCATGTATGCCGCCGTTTACAGACGACGGCATATACGTCTGTTCGTCGGGCAAATCCATGAATTGCGGGTCAATGTCGTACAAAAAACGGCTTGGCGCGCAGATATTGGTCTTCCCGTTCCTGAAACGCGACCGCGCATAGGTAATGGTACAGTTTTTCTTTGCCCTTGTGATGGCCACGTAGCACAGGCGTCTTTCTTCTTCGACGGCGCTTTCGTCTTCCATCGACATCGACGAAGGGAAAAGATTTTCTTCCATCCCGGCGATGATGATATGGTCGAACTCAAGCCCCTTTGCCGCGTGTACCGTCATCAGTGTGACTTTATCGACATGCTCGCCGGCGTCCTGATCCTGATCGGTTATCAGCGATACCTCGACGAGGAAATCGGTAAGCGACGCCTGTTCGGCGGTTTCTTCGCGTCTGTTGTTACTGAACTCGGCAATGGCCTTGAGTACTTCCTGAAGGTTTTCCTGACGGCTGATGCCTTCGACCGACCTGTCCTGAAAAAACTCGGTCATAATGCCGCTGCGTTTCACAATAAGCTCCGCCATGTCGACGGCCGGCAGTGTGCCGTTCTCTTCAATCAGGTCACTGATCATCCTGCTGAAATCGCAAAGTTTGCGCAACGTCCCCTCATTGACGGAAAGACCGTATTTCGCAGGCGAGCAAACGACGGTCCAGGCGCTGACCCGATACATCGAAGCGGCCACAAGCAACTTCCCGACGGTCGTATTGCCGATACCACGGGCGGGAAAATTGATAATCCGCTTGAGCGCCTCTTCGTCGTGCGGGTTGACGACCATGCGGAAATAGGCGATAATGTCTTTCACTTCTTTTCGCTGGTAGAACGATTGCGAGCCGTAAACCTTGTATGCAATGCCACGGCCGCGGAGCGCGTCTTCGATTACGCGCGACTGGGCGTTGGTGCGATACAGCACGGCAAAATCGGCGTAAGCACACCGTTCCCGCCGGTACGTATCGACAATCAGCGAAGCAATGATGTGGCCTTCTTCGTAATCGGAATACGACGGTAATACGCTGATCTTGCTCCCCGGCTCGTTTTGCGAATAAACGGTTTTGCGTATCTGTCCTTTATTTTTGCTTATCAGACTGTTTGCCGCATTGACGATGTTTTGTGTCGAACGGTAGTTCTGTTCCAGCTTGAATATGCGACATTCGGGATAATTATCTTTGAAACGCAACATGTTGTCGATATTGGCTCCGCGAAACGAGTAGATGCTCTGCGCATCGTCTCCGACCACGCATATCCGGCGGCGCGTTTCGCACAGGCGCGTCACAATCAGGTGCTGCGCGAAATTCGTATCCTGATATTCGTCTACCAGTACGAACATGAACTTGTTCCTGTATTTTTCGAGCACGTCGGGATGGTCGCGGAAAAGGACGTTGGTCTGCACCAGCAATTCGTCGAAATCCATCGCTCCTGCCTGAAAGCAGTGCGCCTGATAGCGTGTGTAAATCTCGCTGAATAGAGGAATATGTATTTTCGCGTCGTATTGCATATACTCTCCGTTGCGCGCATACGCACGGCTCGTAATCAGGGCATTCTTGGCATTCGAGATGCGCCCCTGTATCAGACCCGGACGGTACGCCTTGTCGTCCAGTTGCATTTCCTTAATAATGCTGCGGATAAGGCTTTTGGAGTCTGCCGTGTCGTAGATGGTAAAATCGTGCGGATACCCGACGGCTTCCGACTCATAGCGCAGGATGCGGTAGAAAACGGAGTGAAACGTACCCATCCACAGCCACTGCGCCGTCCGCTCGTCCGTCAGTGCGGCGATACGGCTTTTCATCTCGCGCGCCGCCTTGTTGGTGAAAGTGAGGGCAAGGATATTGTAAGGCGGTATTCCCTGTTCGAGCAGGCAGGCGATCTTGTAGGTCAGGACGCGCGTCTTGCCCGAGCCGGCGCCTGCCACAACCAGCGACGGGCCGTCGTTGTACAACACGGCTTCTTTTTGCTGCACGTTAAGCTGTTCCAGATATGTTTGTTTATTTTCCATTTTTATTAATGCGGACAAAGGTATGAAAAATCTCCGAAAAAAATAGACAGGAACTCGACGTCACGCCGAACTCCTGCCTGAGAGAGTGATGGGATGTGTTGTCTACGACATCCCATCGAGAGAAAAATATTTTTGTTATTATATAATCCTGTTTATCCGGTTTTTGCAAACAAATCTCAGCATTGATTACAGTCTGTATCCGGTCATACTTATTATTTAACGTTGCAAAAATAATACCTTTTTTACTGATGCGCAAAACATTTTCTCAAAAAAAATACTTTGTCTACAAAAAAAATACGGCGCTTACGCATTTTACGGTATATATTGAGCAAAGTATCAATTGCTTAAAAATACAGTGTGCATACAAAAAAATATTGTACATTTGTGCCCGCATATAAATAATGAAGTAGAAATGATGTACAAGACCAAATCCGGAAAACGTTCCGTTTATGTCCTTATTGCCTCGATGGCGGTATTTGCCGTATTTGCCGTCGCATACCTGCTTGTTTCGCCCAATTTCTTTCCCGAAAAGACGTATTATATATATGTATATCCGGACAGGGATTTCGACAGGCTGTGTCATGAACTCGAAGATTCCGCGCATTGCCTGTTTATATTACCGTTCATAAAAATGGCCGAATATCTGAAGTATCCCGATAACATGAAAACGGGACGATATGCCGTTACGTCCGGGATGAATAATATAGATTTACTTAAAATATTACGCCGCGGTACGCAGAAGCCCGTACAAATTACGTTTAACAACATACGGACGGTCGAAGACCTCGCCGATTGCCTGAGCGGCCAGTTGATGATAAACGGAGAAGACCTGACGGCGCTGCTCGGAAACGCCGACTACTGTGCGGGAATGGGATTTACGCCGCAAACCGTCGCGGCCATGTTTATCCCCAATACGTACGAAATATACTGGAATGTCTCTGCCGAAAACCTGTTGCGGCGGATGAAACGCGAATACGACACATTCTGGACGGACATGCGCGTGGAGCAGGCCGGCGAAATCGGACTGTCGCCCGTGCAGGTGGCCGTACTCGCCTCCATTGTGGAGGAAGAATCGGCAGCAACGGACGAGTATCCCGTCATTGCGGGGCTTTACATCAACCGCCTGAAGAGGGGTATGCCGCTTCAGGCAGACCCGACCGTGAAGTTTGCGCTGGGCAACGTTTCGCTGCAACGTATCCTGAAAGAACACCTGACCGTCGATTCGCCTTATAATACTTACCTGCATACAGGCTTGCCGCCCGGGCCGCTGAGGATTCCTTCCATCGCCGGGCTGGTATCGGTACTGAATTACCGGAAACACAATTTCCTTTACATGTGCGCCAAAGAAGATTTTTCGGGACGCCACAATTTTGCCGCAACGCTGGACGAGCATAACCGCAATGCCGAACGCTATCGCGCCGCCCTGAACAGGAGAGGGATCCGGTAAGCGCATGTATCGCCGGCGCCGGCGAAATACGGGTTTTTATTTTATTCCGATTCTTTTCATGAATGGACTGCGGGGAGCAGTACGCCCAACCGGCGGGAATAGACGGGGACGATCGACGAGGTGTCGGGCGTGAGGCAGTAGGTAATGTCGTCGTACAGCCCGTTTGCCAGCAGGCGCGCGAGGTGTTCCGTCCGTTCGAGGTAGCCGAGCAAGTCGGTTTTTGCTTCCTTCCGGAGCGAAAGGGCTATCTGTGCCGCATCGCCCGCCGGACGGTAGCCGGACGGCAGCAACGTTTCGGCAAGGGCGCCGGCAAAGAGCGTGTCTTCGATGTTTATTTTGTCTTCCCACCCCGAACAGAGTACGACTACGTCGCGCGACAGGGCGATGCAGTGTCGTGCCACGGCGTGCAGGTTGACAAATGCGCCCGTCAGGATGCGGTATGCCGAACGGGCGCAACGGATGGCTTTTGTGCCGTTGGTGGTGGTGAATACGATGTCCCGGCCGGCTACTTTTTCCGGCCGGTAGTCGAAGGGCGAGTTGCCGAAGTCGGCAAAGTCGCATCGTTGCACGTGGCGTTCGGCGCCGGCGAGCCAGCCTTCGGCCTTGCAGGCTTCGGCTTCGCGGACGGTGGCTACGGGGCGGATGCTGCGCGCGCCGTTGTCGAAGGCGGCGACGATGGTCGTCGTGGCGCGGAAGACGTCGACAATCACGACTACGGCGCCGTCCCTGTGATAAAAGGGATAGAGCGCCGGCGAGAGGCATACGTCCACTGTCATTGTCTATTTGCGGAACGGAAGTTTGACGATTTTAGCCGCAACAGGTTTGTTGCGGATCATGATGTGTATTTCCGTGCCGGCGGCGGCATATCCGGTTTCGACGTAGCCCAGTCCGATGCCTTTGCGCAGGGTGGGCGATATGGTGCCGGAGGTAACGGAGCCGATTATCCGGTCGTCTTTGCCGGCAATCTCGTAGCCGTGGCGCGGGATGCCTTTTTCGGTCATTTCGAAGGCGCACAGCCGGCGTGCAACGCCTTCTTTTTTCTGACGTTCGAGCAGGGCGCGCCCGATGAAGTCTTTTCCGTCCGCGAATTTGGTGATCCATCCCAGTCCGGCTTCGAGGGGCGAGGTGGTGTCGTCGATGTCGTTTCCGTAGAGGCAGTATCCCATTTCGAGGCGTAGTGTGTCGCGCGCGCCAAGCCCGGCGGGGCAGATGTCTTCCGTCTTACCGGCCTCAAAGATGGCGTCGCTGATGCGCAGGCCTTCGTCGGGGTAGAAGTAAAGTTCGAAACCGCCCGCGCCGGTGTATCCCGTGTTGGAGATGATGACGTTCCGGCATCCGGCAAATTCGCCTGTGGTAAAGGCATAGTAGGGGATGGCGGAGAGGTCGACGGGAGTGAGCCGCTGGAGTATGTCGCGGGCTTTGGGGCCTTGTACGGCGAGTTGCGCCGTGCGGTCGGAGGCGTTTTCCAGTTCGGCGCCCATCGTGTTGTGGCGCGTGCACCAGTCCCAGTCTTTGTCGATGTTGGCGGCGTTTACGACGAGCAGGTATTTCTGTTCCTCGTAGTGATAGACGAGGATGTCGTCGACGATGCCGCCCCTGTCGTTGGGGAAGCAGCTGTACTGTGCCTTGCCGACGGGCAGCGCGGAGGCATCGTTGGAGGTAAGTCGCTGCACGAAGCTGAGCGCGGCGGGGCCTTTGACCCAAAATTCGCCCATGTGCGAAACGTCGAACACGCCTGCGCTACGGCAGACGGCGAGGTGTTCGTCGATAATGCCGGTGTATTCTATCGGCATGTTGTAGCCGGCAAATTCATGCATCTTTGCGCCGAGGGCAATGTGCTGTGCCGTAAAAGGAGTTGTTTTCATTATGTGTCGTGTTTAAATATGATGATGTATATTTTGTCATACGGAGGTGATGATCCGGATTATCGTTTCCATGCTTTTTTCGAGCGAACGCAGGGGCAGAAACTCGTATCGCCCGTGGAAATTCAGTCCCCCGGCAAAGATGTTGGGGCACGGCAATCCGGCAAACGAGAGGTGCGCGCCGTCGGTACCGCCGCGTACGGGCTTGATGCGCGGGGCGACACCGACGGCTTGCATTGCGCGCGCGGCGAGGTCGACGATCTCCGGGTGCGCAGCCAGTACGGTGCGCATATTATAGTACTGGTCGCGCAGGTCGAGGGTTATGCCGCCGCGGTATTTTGCGTTCAGTTGCCGGACGATGTCGCGGAGGCGGCGCTTCCTGTCTTCAAACAAGCCGCTGTCGTGGTCGCGCACAAGGTAGGTGAGCGTAGCGCCCTCGACCGTGCCGTGTATTTCCGTCAGGTGATAAAAGCCTTCGTAGCCTTCCGTATATTCCGGTCGCTGGCCTTCGGGCAGGAGCCTGTCGATTTCGAAGGCGATGAGGGCGGCGTGGATCATTTTCCCCTTTGCATATCCGGGATGCACGTTTCGCCCGGCGATGGAGATGCGCGCTATGGCCGCGTTGAAGTTTTCACATTCCAGTTCGCCGATTTCGCCTCCGTCTACGGTGTATGCCCACCGGCATCCGAAGCGTGCGATGTCGAAACCTTCCGCCCCGCGTCCGATCTCCTCGTCGGGCGTAAAGGCGATGCGCACTTTGCCGTGGGGGATTTCGGGATGCGCCGCGAGATAGTGCGCGGCCGATACGATTGCGGCGATACCGGCCTTGTCGTCGGCGCCGAGCAGGGTTGTGCCGTCGGTAACGATCAGGTCTTGCCCGACGTATTCGTGCAGTTCCGGCGTCATTTCGGGTGAGAGGATGATGCCCAGGCCGGCATTAAGCACAATCTCGCCGCCCGTGTAGCGGACGATGCGCGGCTTCACGCCTCTGCCCGTCATGTCGGGGCTTGTATCCAGATGGGCAATAAATCCGACCGGCGGCGTGTCGACGCGCGAAGCATGTGCGGGGAGAGTAGCCATGACGTATCCGTTCCTGTCGAGCGAAACATCGTCCAGCCCGATGGCCTTCAACTCGTCCGCCAGACAGCACGCGAGCAAGTACTGTCCGTGCGTGCTCGGCCTTGTTGCCGACGCAGCGTCCGACTGCGTGTCGAACGAAACGTATTTCAGAAATCTTTCTACAAGCCCCATGCCGTATCTCCTGTTTTATATTTGTTTAAATACGTGCGCAAACGTACATGAAAGTTTCTGTTTTTCCAAGCGTGCGTAATAAAAAAGTTTCTCCCCTGCCGCGAAACAGCCCTTCCGTTCCGGTTCGCAAGCATTTCATTAATCCAAGTACAATAAGCAAGCCTCGTGCCGCGTGATTCATTCACGAAACCGCGCGGTTCTAATTTGAAACCGCGCAGTTCTGACTTGAAACTGCGCGGTTCTGACTTGAAACTGCGCGGTTCTAACTTGAAACCGCGCGGTTCTGACTTGAAACCGTGCGGTTCTAACTTGAAACTGCGCGGTTCTAACTTGGGACTGCGCGGCGCGGAACGCACGATGATTATTTTATAAAACAAAAACCACATATATACCGCGCACCGGACGCATTTGACTACCTTTGCATCGCAAAATAATTTAATAAAAAAGGGAATGAAAGATAAAGAAAACGCAGGGAATCGCAGAGGGCTAATCGCACGATCGACATTGCCTGTTAATTCGTCGGCGCGAAATTATCTGCCGGCCGATTATGTAGATATTTTCGGTACGGACGTACGCGACGATGCGCGTTTGACGCCGGATAATTTGCTGATTGCAGTTTGGACAGACTTTCCGAAATGGGTGCAAATGCTGTTTAAATTACGAGATTGGCTGGTAAAGCCGTTCGGGTTGAAAACCGGCGAGGATGGGAAAGATTTCAAACATAAGTTTGCAGAAGCCATTCGTAGCGGCGGGCGGTTTTGGTTGATGCGCGTGCTTGCAAAATCTGCCGATGAAATCGTTGTACAACTCGCCGATACGCATTTAACGGCCGAAATGTCCGTGCATCGCGAAAAATCGAACCCGGATCAATTGAGAATAAATTTTATTACGACCGTTCATTTCCATCACGTTTGGGGTAGAGTTTACTTTTTCTTCGTCCGCCCGTTTCATAAAATAATAGTCAAAACAATGATGAAACGAAGCATAAGGAAACTGACGGAAAGCAATCAATAGTATTATAAAAGTAAAGAAAAACAACAATATAATCCACGAAGGCGAGAGCCGCGAAATTATCATTTACCGCAATGGCGACAACGCCCCGAAAGTTGAGGTTTTGCTTCGGCAGCAAAATTTGTGGCTTACACAAAAGGCAGTATCCACGCTGTTTGGAGTCGAACGGTCGGTGATAACAAAGCATATCGGAAATATTTTTGATACAGGCGAACCGAATGAAAACTCAGTATGTGCAAAATTTGCACATACTGCCGCCGACGGCAAAAACTACAATACGGCGCATTGCACATCACCGCCCATTATTTACGCTTAGCCTGCTACAATCATCACTTGCCCGTTTCGCGATATTCTTACTCTGCCTCAGCACGCAGACGACGCAGATGTGAAAGTAAATCTGCGCCATTTGCGTGCCGACGGTGAAACTATAACAGCCTCACCGGCCCCAGCATCCCGACAGGTTGCCATTTCTGGCCTCGCGTCCAGCGTTGGCCTGTTTTGTTGTCGGGCGACGATTTCAGATAGTTCCCCACAGTAGTGGTTACTTTGACTTGGAGGGTTTTGTTTTTTGCCTTCGCCAGATGTTCGGGGATACGATACAGATGCCGTCCGTACCATTTGCATCCTAAGGCCTCTCCGTTCAGCGTCACTTCCGATACGCCGTACACTTTTCCCAAATCCAGCCAGTTGTATCCCTCGTCGGATTCGAGTTGTTTTTCATACGTCAGTTGTCCTGCGAAAGCGCGTGTCGTCTCGTCCGTCGACAGGTCGAACAGCGTCGGCCATTCCCTGCTGTCCGTGCTTCCGTCGATGTGTTTCAACAGCGCCTTCCAGCCGGTCAGTTCGATACCCGGTTTTTCTTCCGGCACGGAAGGCAGCGTATCGCCTTTGCCGTATTTGTCGAACACGATGAGACGCGAAGTGGCAGGCGGCAGGTCGATGAGCAGCGCGTCGTCCGTTTCTGCCGGACAGATATGGCGATTGCCCGTTTCCGCATCCCAAATCCATGCCTTTCCGCGTGCATCGGGAAAACGTGCGCGGATGGCGATTCGTTCGGAAGCGCTGTAATTGACGATGAAATAAATGTCTTTCGATTCGGTACGGTGGCGAATCTGGCTGACATACGGACTTGGGCGGTCGATTTCCATGTACGGTTTGATGCCGCACTGCTGCTGCACGTTTTTGAACCACGACAGTACTTCGCCGGGGCTTTCGATCTTGAATATTTGCGACGGATACTCGCGCTTCATGTCCGCAATCGTTTGGATTACCTTTTCGTCGTTTTCCCTGCGATTCATTAATCCCGGCGACTTGCAGGGTTCCTTTCCCGTGAAAATAATCTTTCCGCCGCTTTTCGCAAACCGCATCAGCGCTTCTGCCGTGGCAGGCGCGAGGGTCTCGACTTCGAGCAGTATCAGCGTATGATACTTGCGGGTATTGTATTTCAGGTATCCGTCTTCGGCGACGCTTTGGCAGATGACGTTTTCGCTGGTATAATCGCAACTGTTTCCGTTTTGATGGATGGCTTCCCATACCTTGTACTGATATTCGGGATAGAGCCGTTCGGGGAAGGGGTCGCGGACGGGGCCGTGGTTTGTCCACATGTCGGCCAGCGGATGCATCACGGCAATGTCCGCAAAAGGTTCCGTTTCCTGAAGTATTGCGGAAATACGCGCCTTGTAGGCAGCCCAGAGTTTGAAGAAAGGCCACCACGTGTTGCGCTCGTTAAAGTACGTACCGTAGCGTATCCATCCGGGGAAAGGCGTTTCCGGCGGACTGTAATTGAATCCGTGAAGGATGGAATGGGTTACGCCCGAAAGATTGCTCTGGTCGCCTGTGGCTTTGATTTTTTCCAGCGTGGCATTGAAAACGACGCTTGTATTGGTAATTTCTTCGCAACTTACTTCTTTTTTCCCCGACAAACGCACGGCCGAAGCCACAAACTTGTTTACATTAGTATAGCCCGGATTTTTCGCAAGATCGTGTTCCTGATCGCCGTCGCCGTGCCACAGCCATGTTTCACATTCGGGAATGTCTACCATGAAAGACGCTTCGAGCGGATGAAACTCGCGTCCGTAGGCTTGCACTCTGGATTTGAAACCATGTTTGTTACACCACTGCGTAAAGGGGGCGAGGAAACGGTCGCTTATCACCTCCATGCAGGTGACAAAAAAATCATGGCGCGCCCGTGCGATTTCTTCCTTCGCGACGCCGGATACTTCCGTAATATCCGTTCCCTCGACAGCCCGCCCCATGTGTCCTATCTTATACAGAATGAACGGCAGATACGGTACGATGTCGTATTTTCGCCTGCGTTTAAACTCGTCCGGGAAATCGTGACACCAGTTGGCGCCCTCCAGTTCCATGCTGTCGCAAAACATGGCGCGAAAGCCTTTCAACCCCGTCAGTGCGGGGAAAAGACGGTCGGACATGTTGTTCAGGAATTTATCGACCGCCGTCCGGTTGTAATGATTCAACACCGGCCCCGCAGCGCCCGGAGCGCCGTTGATGACCGCCTGAAAGCCGATTACCTTAACCAGTGCATACAGAATATATTCACCTTCCGGCACGTCGACCGTGACGTAATCGCCTTCGGCAGAGCACGGGACAGGGATTGCGGGCGCGAACGTTTCCATCCGCAACGGCGCCAGACACAGAGAATACAACTCGCTTGTGGCGCCGTCGTATCCGGAATGAATCGCAGGAGACGCCTCCTTCAACAGTTCCTCCACTTTCAGGCGGATGCTGCCCTTACCCTTCACCCTCCGGGAGGCAATGGTGAGCAACTGGCTTTGTTCTTCCTTTTCAAGAAACTCGGCGCCGAAAGGCCAGCCCGAGCCGACGATGATGTCGCAGATAATGCCGCGCTCTTCAGCGCCTTTCAGCGCCGTTTTTACCATCTCAATCCATTCGGGGCTGAGCCACCGGAGCGACGGGATACCCAAATCGTCTCCTCCGGGGTATGCAATAGGATTGATTTCCACGCCGCCTATTCCGGCTTCCTTCATCACATCCAGTTCGCGAAAGATTTCTTTCTCCGACAGTTTGTCGCCGTTCCACCACCACCTGACAAACGGCTTGGACGCATCCGGAGGAGTTTGAAACAGATTGTAAAGATCGTCGGAACCGGACGAAGCGCTTTCTTTTTCACCGGAAAACCGGCATGACTGCATAAACGGGATTCCCGCCGTCAACACAATACCCGACTTGATGAATGTGCGACGTGATAAGTTTGTTTTGTTTTTCATTATATCTTCTGTTTTGTTTTTATTTCCGCAAAGTTAGGCTTTTTCTTTTTGATGCGAAATTTTTATTCATAAAATGAGGCACCGCAGATTCAAGTAACGAATGCAACTTTTCTAAAGAACGTATCTTTAGGGGAATCGAAGTTAAGCCTTTTTCTTGGTCTTCGATTGATTTTATGCGCAGTTTGTTTATGCTGACGGGCAAAAGTCATTTAGCCGTACCGGATTATACTACGCTTTGCCGGCGTCAGAAGAGCCTGCCTGTAGACATTAGGTAACCGGTTGGAATCGGGCGAAAACTTGGCAATCGGTATAGATTCGACCGGAATGAAAGTTTATGGAGAAGGGGAATGGAAAGTGCGCAAACATGGCTGGTCGAAACACCGGACATGGCGTAAATTACACATTTGCATAGACCTCAATACACAGGAAATCCTTGCTGTTGAGTTAAGCGGTAATGAAGAAGATGATGCCGGTGTTGGGAGCAAAATGCTATCGGATAAATCGAAGCATATCGTTCGCTTTTACAGGGATGGCGCCTATGACAAATTTGGTTTCAGGTCGATTTTGGGTGACGGGACAGAGCAAATTATTCCACCTCCCCAAAATGCAGTGATACAAAAAAAGAAAGGGAAGCGACCTCTGCCGGATTATTTGAAACAGCGTGACCGGGCGGTGGAATACATCCGGGAACATGGCTCGAAAGACCGGAAAAAAACAAACCGGCTACCATCGACGAAGTCCGAACGAAGTCGTGATGTTCCGGTACAAGACCATTTTCGGCGGAGAGTTGGATGCCCGGACATTTGAAAATCAAAAAACAGAGAGCTGTCTCAAATGTGTAACCCTAAATAAATTTAGAGAGATTGGTATGCCCAATGCTTACAAAGTCAGTTAATTCTTATATAACGACAGAAAAGAATGATCCTGTCTTGACTGCCGTTGCAACAAAGTCTATAATACTTCTCATATGTATCTTTGCCGTGGCGCGCAAAAAAAAGCCTGCGCCGTAGGGTATCGGGCGGGCGGCGCGGTATATTCACGGAAAACGATACAGCAAATGTTGAGCAGGGCAGAGTTTAAACAGCTTTTTGATACGCATTTCGACGCCATCCGGCGTTTCGTGTTCTACCGCTGCGGCGATATGGATACGGCTTCGGACGTGGCGCAGGACGTCTTTCTGCGGGTGTGGGAAAAGCGCGGAAGCCTGACCGCCTCCGGCCGGCCGGAAGCGTTGCTGTACAAAATGGCGAGTGATACGTATGTCAGCAGTCGGCGGAAAGCGTCTGTCCGGATGGATTTTGAACGGAGCATGACGCCGGAAGAGGATGCGGAACCGTCGCCGGAAGACGAACTGTCGTTTGCCGAACTTGCTGCGGCTTACGCCCTGGCGCTGGAGCAAATGCCCGAAAAGCGGCGCGTCATATTCCTCATGAGCCGCGAAGAGGGGTTGAAATACCGCGAGATTGCCGAAAACCTTCATCTCAGCGTAAAGACGGTCGAAAAGCACATGACCGCCGCACTGCATTTCCTGAAATCGAAACTGTTGTAACCGGATAAAAATATGAATACGGAAAATATTAAAATCAGACCCGCATGGGCGAAAAGTCGCGACGAGATATGGGACGAAACGTTTGAGCGTCTCGGCAGCGAAGAAAAGACCGGGAAAACCTTTCCGGTGCGGATATGGCTCCGCGCCTGCGCCGCCGCCGGCCTGCTCGCCCTTATTCTGACCGGCGGTCTGTATACGGAAAGCCGCGAAGCCGCCCGCGGAGAACATGCGACGGTTTACATGCCGGACGGCTCGACGGTTGTGCTGAACGCCGGAAGCAAACTGTCGTACAGGCCTCTTGCATGGGCGTTTTCGAGAAAGGCGCTCCGGCTTGAGGGCGAAGCCTGTTTTGAGGTAAAACCCGGCGGTGCGTTCCGCGTCCTGTCCGGTCGCAACACGGTGACGGTACGGGGGACGGCCTTCAACGTGTACGCACGTCCGGAGATGTATCGCGTCACCTGCCTTGCCGGACGTGTGGAAGTGCGCGCCGGCAGCGAAACATTTCTGCTCGGACAGGGTATGCAGGTAACTTGCCGCGAAGGGAAACCGGCCGTTGCCGAAAACGTTGCGCCCGGAGAAGCGGCCGGATGGAGGCGGCAGAAATTCGTCTTTGTCGAGACGCCCCTGGCCGAAGTCGTCGCCGAAATGGAACGACAGTACGACATCCGCATCACCCCTTCCGCCGAAGGCTTGAATCATCTCTACACCGGAAACTTTGTGAAAACGGAAAAACCCGAAGACGTGCTCGACATCATCGGACGACCGTTTGGAATCACATTCAATATCGAAAAGTGAGAAAACCTGCGCTTGCCCTGTTCGCGTGCATGATGACCGTCGCCGCCTTTTCGCAGACCTTCCGGCTGGACGTCGACAGCAAGCCGCTGAACAGGGTACTGCCCATGCTCGGCGTGGAAATCTCTTTCGACGACAGGGCGCTGTCCGCCTACACCGTCTCCGTCTCCGAATCGTTCGCCGACCCGGAGGAAGCCCTCTACCGCCTGCTCGAAGGCAAACCCTTCCGCGTCGAAAAAACGGGCAGCGTATACGTCATCGTTCCTGCGGAGGGCGACGGACGGAAAGACGCGGACGCCGCCCTCCGGACGGATTTCGGAAAAGAACGCCGTGTCTTCCGTGGAACGGTCATCGACCGCTCCACCCGCGAACCGCTTGAATATGCCACCGTAAGCCTGACGGATGCCGGCGGCAGGCCGGTTGTCGCGGGCATAACCGCCGGCGAAGGACGATTCCGCATCGTCGCATCCTCCATCATTCCGGAGAAAATAAAAATAAGCTATCTCGGATACGAAACACTGTCGGACGACATCCGTAGCAGCAACGGCGAACTCGGCGTGTTCCCGCTGGAAGCCGTCGCCATTCCGCTGGAAGAAACCGTCGTCACGGCAGACAGAATCCGCGACGGTATCAACCGCACCGTCTATCCCGTAACGCCACAGATGCGCGACGGCGCAACCTGCGCGCTGGAACTGCTGGACAAAATTCCCGGCATCCGTTTCGACCGCCTCTCGCCGACCGGCAGCGTAAACCGGCAGGACGGCGGCATATTGCTGATGGTGGACGGGATGCAGCGCCCCGTCGACTATCTGCAACATCTTTCGCCACACCGGATTCATGCCGTTGAACTCATACGCGCCTCGTCCGGGCGTTTCCTGTCCGACGACTGCGAAGTCATTGTCCACTTCACCCTTACGGAAGACTATACCGGATACGACCTCCACGTTTCCGACGCCGCGTCGCTCCATCTCGCGCCCGAATACGCCGGCAGTCGCCCGGCAGGAAACAGGGCCGACGCCGGCATCACCCTCTCGACCCGCCGGCTGAACTTCTTCGCCACCTGTTCGCACGACATGGAAAACAGATACCTCTATTCGTCCGAATTTTTAGCCTTTGACCACTCCGAATTTATTTCCCTCCCCCTCGACCGCCCGAACAACTCCTACGAACGCGGAGGCGACGCCCTGACCGGAGGAGTGAACTGCCGTATAACGCCCGTACAGACCGTTTCCCTGCAAGCCGACTATGCTTCGGGAAACCTCTTCACCCGGCAGGAATATCCCCTGCGCCGCACATATCCGTTGCAAAACACCGACAGCCTCCTCCGAAACACTACGGAAATATGGACAAAAGACAACGTCTTCACCACAATGCTCCTCTATCGCGGACAGTTTGCCGGACGCCTCCACCTCTACGCCGACCTCTCCTACAACTACTATTATAATCTGATCAAAAACGAATACAACCGGGACGCCGCCGCCGGCTACTTGGACCAGAACGCATACAACGAATACAAAAACCGGATCGTCTTCAACGCCGAAGCGAAATATATCCTTTCCGGCAACCTGTCGATCGAATCGGGATATTCCGGCAGCCGGCGCAGTTACGCTTCCGGCAGCAGCCGGGGACGCGGCTTTCTCGACTACCGTGAAATCCGCAACCGGACATTCCTCTACCTCTCCTGCTACCCTTCGGACAGGCTCGGATTCAGGGCCGGCCTTGCCGCGGAACACCTGAGTACGCAAAACCGGAACGTCCGCAACGCTTACACGCGCCTCCTGCCCGGCCTCCATCTCCACTACCGAATCAGCCCGGCGGCAAGCCTGCAGGCCGGATACGCCGCAAGCCTCTACTGCCCCTCGCTCTACCAGCTCAGCCCGATGAGCATCGTTGTCGACACCTTTCTCACTCAGATCGGCAACCCCGACCTCCGTCCGGCCGTCCGGCATCACGCCTTCGCGGAACTCTCGCTCCGGAACGGCCTCAAAATCATTCCGCAGGTCGCTTTCGTCCGCGACGCCATCAGCGAAGTGTACGAACCGAAGGAATACCGGCTTTACCGCACGTTCCACAACATCCGCACGCGCGAATACAGCCTCCTCGCCTCCTTCGACCGCACGTTCGGACGCCTGCTCCGGCTGAAAAACGCCGTCACCTTCTATTATGCCCGTGCGGAACACGACGCCGTGCGCAATTCCACAAACGGATGGCTCTTCACATCCGAAGCAAGCCTCTACCATCCGCAGAAATCCGCCGGCATCCGGCTGGGATATTATCGCAACATGAAACGTGACATCCTCCTCCAAGGCTACCGGATGTCGGACAGGGACTACTGGTTCCTCTCGCTGCAAAAAGAACTGTGGCGCAACCGCATCTCCGTCACCCTCTCCTGCATCCCTCCCATCTCCGCAGGCGTCCGGTACGACCGTACAAAGGAAGTGGATACGTCCTTCTACCGCGAAAAAACAACCGTAAACCTCAAATCCGATAACCGGATGCTCCTCCTGAAGATCGACGTCCGCTTCGGAAACGGAAGCGTCAAACCCGCCAAACGCAAAATCACAAGAGACGTCGAACGCGAAAAACCCGGCGCAGGGTTCTGAATAATCTGAGTTAGGGCTGAGTATTACCGAAACTTCGGAGGTAATTACAAAAAATATCCGTCGTTAGCGGAAGTAACTATTCGGTTTTTCAAGTCGTAGCACAGTAAAACCTTGCAGAAAAACAGACGAAAAATAATCCGGGACTGTCTCAAAAGCACGCCGATGACGCAGATCGGACGGATTTCCGCAGGCACATGATTCCTGTTTGTTGTTTATTATTATACTTTACGCGGCATTATTTTGTGCAATGAAAGCAGACCTGTTCTTCCCTGTCAGGGGAAGAATATCAATAGAAATATCGGTCGCCCCGCTTTCCCTGTTCCCCGTTTAGGGGATTCATAAACAGCAAGTGAATGCCCTGACGGGCAATGAGGCGCGTCGGCAGATGCGCTTTTCTATTGACAGGAATGCCTTGACGGGCAATGCACAAAACGATACCGCGTACAGTAATAAAGCCGGCATGGGTAAGGGACTCGCAACAATTTAAAATACATCCGATAAAACCGTATCTTTGTAGTAAAAACGAAATGATATGAACATAAAAAATCCGATTATCTGCCTTTTCTGTATTTATATAATGTGTACGGCTTGTACGCCGTCGTCGCATTTCATCACCGATTCATCCTTCCGTAAAGAAGTTTTGCGCACGTTTGAAGAAAAGAAGTCTTTATTTGCCGATTCGTCGCTTTTCGCCGTTTTCGACCGCGATATGACGCTTCGGGAAAAGGAAGCCATGATGTTTCTCTACGCATACATGCCCGTTGGAGATATTGCCGACTACGACGGTGCGTTTTATCTGGACAACGTGCGCGCATCGTTTGCCGCACAGGCGGAAATGCCGTGGGGCAGCCGGATTCCCGAAACCGTTTTCCGCCACTTTGTGCTGCCTGTCCGGGTAAACAACGAAAATCAGGACGAGAGCCGGATGGTATTTTTCAAAGAATTGAAGACGCGCGTAAAAGGCTTATCCCTGCACGACGCGGCGCTGGAAGTAAACCACTGGTGTCACGAAAAAGTGATATACGCGCCGTCGGACGCCCGTACAAGCTCGCCGCTGGCTACCGTGAAGACGGCTTACGGGCGTTGCGGCGAAGAATCGACCTTCACCGTAGCCGCATTGCGCGCGGTTGGAATCCCCGCACGACAGATCTATACGCCTCGCTGGGCGCATACGGACGACAATCATGCGTGGGTTGAGGTTTGGATAGACGGCAAATGGTACTTCATGGGCGCATGTGAACCTGAGCCGGCGCTCAACATCGCCTGGTTCAACAGTCCCGCCAGCCGCGGCATGTTGATGTGTACGAAAGTATTCGGGCTTTACGACGATAATGATGAGGAAGTAATGGAAACATCGCCATGCTATACGGAAATTAACGTGACCGGGAATTATGCACCCGTAGCCAAAGCAACCGTCACGATCGTGGACACGGAAAATCGCCCCGTAGAAGGCGCCCTGGTCGAATTTAAAATTTACAACTATGCCGAATTTTATTCGGTAGCGCGCTGTGTAACCGATTCCGAAGGCCGCAGCGCCTGCTCGGCCGGCAAGGGCGACATGCTCGTCTGGGCGACTAAAGACGGACGCTTCGGATACGGCAAAGTTTCTTTCGGAAAGACGGAACAAATCACCATCGCATTGGATAAGAAGCCGGGCGATGAAATAAACGAATCCTTAGACATCGTGCCGCCGGTAGAAGGAAGTATTCCCGCCGAAGCGACCGAGGCTCAAAAAGCAGCAAATGCAAAACGGTTGTCGGAAGAAGACGAAATCAGAAATGCTTATACGGCAACATTCTATACCGAAGAAAAAGCCGCCGCACTGGCACAGGCGCTTGCAGTTGACGAAGATAAAACAAAAGAATACATGCTGAAAAGCCGCGGCAACCGGGCGGAAATAGAAACCTTTCTGCGCGAAACGCCGCAGGACAAACGCGCGCAGGCAATGGCGCTGCTGAGCGTTGTCTCGGCAAAAGATCTGCGCGACGTGTCCGCATCCGTATTGTTCGATCATTTGAATCATACGCCATCCCTTGCTACGGGAAGTCCGGATAACGACGCCGAACGGCAAAATCTTTTCATCAATTGCTTATTGAATCCGCGCGTGGCGAACGAATTTCTGACGCCGTACAAACAATTTTTTGCCGTACAAATAGACAACACCCTCCGGAAGGCCGCGCGTGAAAATCCGGCTGTATGGGTAGACTGGGTGCGGAAACATATCACGGTGCGCGACGACCTGAATCCTCTCTTTATCCCCGTCATGCCTGCCGGCGTATGGAAAGCGCGCATGGCCGACGCCCGTTCGCGCGACATTTTCTTCATTGCCTCCGCCCGCAGCATGGGGATACCGGCACGCCTCGAACCGGTTACGGGGAAGGTACAATACTATAATAATCAATGGACGGACGTCCGTTTCGATACGGAGCAGCCGCACAAGGCGGAGAAAGGCCGCGTCACGGCATCCTTCCGGGCAGACAAATATTTGGATAATCCGAAATATTACAGTCATTTCACCATTGCACAAATACGTCCCGACGGACGATTGCAGACGTTGAACTTCGAAACGGAGGGCGATGTGGATATGGGTACGGGCGGCACATGGGCAGGCATACTTAAAAATCCGCGGACGCTTGACGCGGGGCATTATCTGCTTGTCGGCGGTATGCGCATGGCAAGCGGAAAAGCGCTGGTGCAAATCCGGTCATTCACCGTTGAGGCAAACCAAACGACGCATACAACGCTCGTCATACGCGAAGCCGGAGACGATGTGCAGGTAATCGGACATATGGATGCCGAAGCATTGTTCAAAACGGCTGACGGCAAGGAAGAAACATCCATCCTCCATACGGCGGGACGCGGATATTTCATAATCGGCATTTTGGGTGCAAATCAGGAACCGACCAACCATGCCATGCGCGACATCGCACGGTTAAAAAACGACTTTGAGCAGTGGGGACGTTCCCTGATTTTACTTTTCGGAAGCGAAGCGGATTGGCAACGCTTCAATAAGAACGAGTTCGGCGAATTGCCGTCCCGCATTACTTACGGGATTGATGAGAATGATCATATTGCCGGAATGATAGCCTCCGCCGCGAAACTGCCGAATGGCGACGCATTGCCCGTTTTTATCATTGCGGATACGTTCGGGCGCATTGTTTTCGTTTCGCAGGGATACAACATCGGACTGGGCGAACAATTAATGAAAGTCATTCATAAATTGTAAAATAAATATTTTATCTCTAAAAAAGAGGATTATTTATTTTTTTAACATCACCATATGGTCATGTTTCCATGAATAATTAGTAGTTTTGCTAAATTTTTAAGGTAAAAAGGTGTAAATATAATGAGTATTATTCACAAGACAATTGATTTGGGTGATGGAAGAACCATCACTATTGAAACAGGAAAATTGGCTAAACAGGCCGATGGTTCCGTAACGGTACGAATGGGCAATACCGTACTTCTTGCCACTGTTTGCGCGGCTAAAGAGGCAGTTCCCGGTACGGATTTTATGCCCTTGCAAGTAGATTACAAAGAGAAATTTTCGGCATTCGGACGCTTTCCGGGAGGTTTTACCCGTCGGGAAGGAAAAGCTTCCGACTACGAAATACTTACATCCCGGCTCGTAGACCGCGTGTTGCGTCCGCTTTTTCCGGACAACTATCATGCCGAAGTATTCGTAAGCGTCATACTGTTTTCGGCCGACGGCGAAGATATTCCCGATGCGCTGGCAGGATTGGCGGCTTCGTCCGCACTGGCCGTTTCCGACATCCCGTTCAACGGGCCTATATCGGAAGTGAGGGTGGCGCGCGTAGACGGTAAATTCATTATTAACCCTACGTATAACCAGTTGGAAAAGGCTGATATAGACATCATGGTCGGCGCTACAATCGACAATATCATGATGGTGGAAGGCGAAATGAGCGAAGTGCAGGAATCCGAAATGCTGGAAGCCGTCAAGTTTGCTCACGAAGCCATTAAAGCGCATTGCCGCGTGCAGATGGAATTGACCGAAGCATGTGGTAAAACCGTCAAACGCGAATATATTCATGAAGAAAACGACGAAGATTTGCGCAGGGACGTACACGAAAAATGTTATGCCAAGGCATATGCCGTCGCTGTTTCGGGCACGGACAAACAGGCTCGTGCGGAGGCTTTCGAAGCTATCGTCACAGAATATAAAACGACATTCACCGGGGAAGAACTCGAAACGAAAGAACCGATGATACACCGTTATTATCACGATGTGGAAAAGGAAGCCATGCGCCGTGCTATTCTGGACGAAGGCAAACGCCTTGACGGACGTAAAACGACGGACATTCGTCCGATATGGATTGAAACCGATTACCTGCCCGGACCTCACGGCGCTGCCGTTTTCACACGCGGCGAGACGCAATCGCTGACAACCGTAACGCTCGGCACGAAGAGCGACGAGAAAATAATAGACGACGTACTTGTACACGGGAAAGAACGTTTCCTGCTGCATTATAATTTCCCGCCGTTCTCTACGGGCGAAGCCAAGCCGCAACGCGGCGTAGGACGTCGGGAAGTGGGGCACGGCAACCTTGCTCATCGCGCACTGAAACGCATGATGCCGGACAACTATCCGTATGTCGTGCGCGTCATTTCCGATATTCTGGAATCGAACGGTTCTTCTTCAATGGCTACGGTTTGTGCCGGGACGCTGGCGCTGATGGATGCCGGCGTGCAAATCAAAAAACCCGTTTCGGGTATCGCCATGGGATTGATTTCCGAAAACAGGGGTACTAACTACGCTATCCTCTCGGATATTCTCGGCGATGAAGACCATTTGGGCGACATGGATTTCAAAGTGACCGGTACGAAAGACGGTATCACCGCCACGCAAATGGACATCAAAGTAGACGGACTTTCGTATGAAATTCTCGAAAAAGCGCTGGCACAGGCGAAAGAAGGACGTCTGCATATCCTTCACAAAATCACGGAAGCGCTTCCTGCTCCGCGTCCGGAACTGAAACCCCACGCGCCGCGTATTGAAACCATCACCATCGGTAAAGAATTTATCGGCGCGATCATCGGTCCGGGCGGTAAAATAGTGCAGGGAATTCAGGAAAAAACAGGCGCCACCATTTCGATTGAAGAAATAGACGGCGCAGGTATCGTTGAAGTAGCGGCAACAAACAAGGACGCCATCAACGCGGCCATGAGAGCCATTCGCATGATTGTGGCTGTTCCCGAAGTAGGTGGAATATACGAAGGAAAAATATCGTCCATAATGCCTTACGGCGCTTTCGTCGAGTTTATGCCGGGCAAAGACGGCTTGCTGCATATTTCCGAAATAGACTGGAAACGACTGGAAACGGTTGAAGAAGCCGGATTGCAGGAAGGCGACCTTATTACGGTAAAATTAGTGGATGTAGACTCCAAAACCGGAAAATTTAAACTGTCGCGCAAAGAACTGTTGCCGAAGCCCGAAAGCTATCAGGACGAACGTCCGCGACGTCCGCAGCAGCATCATAGCGGCGGAAACGGAGCCGGGAGAAGACATTGATTTATAACCGGCGTTCACGGTTGAAATAACTCTGTGCTTCTTGCGCAGGGTTATTTTTT
>JAISNP010000028.1 GCA_031276175.1 Tannerella sp. | reverse complement strand
AACATAATTTTCCGGTTTTTATGCGACAAAGGTACAAAAACCGGTTGATACCGACAAACTTTTTCGTAATTATTTTATTGATATTCAGTTAAATGAAAGGTTAATAAGGACTGACTAATAAACAAATTAGAACCATGAGTACATTAAAATTTAAGGTAGATATGCGGTGCGAAAAGGCCGGCCGCGACCATAATGAAGATGATTGCTGTCTGATAGTAAACCTTGCGGACGGACAACCGGGATTTAAACCCGACAGAGAATTTCTTCTGGATAAAAAAGGTGCGATGCTGGTTGTATGCGACGGCATGGGCGGCATGAATGCCGGCGAGGCAGCCTCAAAAAGAGCGGTCGAAACCATCCGGGAATGGTTTATGCCCGACAACCTGACCGGCGAGACAACAACCGCTCCGGAAGCCGTCCGGAAATACATCGCAAAAGCTATCGTTGATGCGGACGGCAGGATAAAGAACGAAAGCAAATCCGACAAGGCGAAAGAAGGCATGGGCAGTACGGTTGTCATGGCCTGGATTATCGGGGAACGGGTATATGTGGGATGGTGTGGTGACAGTCGCGCCTACCGGTTCAATCCCGTAGACGGGCTGGTACGGCTTTCCCACGATCATTCGTATGTGCAGGAACTGGCTGATTCGGGCACATTGAGCGAAGAACTGGCATTTGACCATCCGCACGGCAACATCATTACCCGCAGTTTGGGCGATCCGAAGGGTACGGCTCGTCCCGACGTAAAAGACTATGACTTGCGCAACGGCGACGTCATTATGCTGTGCAGCGACGGCCTCTGCGGTGTTTTGCGCGATGATGAAATAGAGAAAATCATACGCAACCATACCAAAAGCATGAGAGCCTGTCGTGATGCACTGTGGGAGGCTGCCTGCAATGCAGGATGGCACGACAATGTCACCGTCGAACTTTGCCAGATACTGTCCGGCTGTTCGCAAAATGCCGAACCGACGGATAATAAGGAATCAAACACAGGGAAACAAATCAATAAACAGATGTGGATGGTAACGCTGATTGTTACCTTGCTGCTCGGACTGCTCGGCGGATATTTTTTTAGCAGGAATGGTTCGGGCTTATGGAAAACATTTATGGAAATATTTAGTTCGGACAAGACAACTGCGGCAAATCAGCGAGAATATTCCGGCATCACCAGGGATGGAGACTCTCTGTTTATATCGGTTTCCGTTTTGCAAACCGATTCGACCCTGCAACAAATTCTGGATGATATTGCAAAAGATCCTTTTTTACGGGGAAAAATAGGAGATAGCGATTCACTTGAATGTGACGTGCAGAAGATTGCCGAATGCAATCCGGAAATAATAAACAGCAAGGTTCTATGACCGCTAAGAAGGACACGGTCATAAGAATATCTGTTTATAAATAAACGACAGAAGAAATGCAACAGCCGACAGTCAATTAAAATTATCCCGATTAATATGCACCTAAAAAAAGAACATTGTTTTACGACCGTTACCGCTTACCTGTATGTGAAACATAGCCTCGCGGGAGGGAACGAACAAGGGTAGAACTCTGTCCGAACTTCCCGCGGAGGTTGCGCGTTTACGCCTTGCCGGGTGTCGTGATTTTTGTCCCCAGCAGCCGCGCGCCCGTTTCGGTAATCAGGTAATCTTCTTCGTTGCGGATGCCGCCGAAATCCCGGTATGCCTCCACTTTGTCGTAGCAGATGAAGGAGGCGCACTTTTTCTCGCTTTTCCACTGGTCGATCAGTTCGGGGATGAAGTATATACCCGGTTCGATGGTGTGGACAAACCGGGTTTCGAGCGTCCGGGCGAGGCGGAGCGAACGGCGTCCGAACTGTTTGCTTTTGGGCGCGCCGTCGTAGCCGACGTATGTTTCGCCCAGATTTTCCATGTCGTGCACATCAAGCCCCATCATGTGCCCCAGCCCGTGGGGGTAGAAGAGCGCGTGTGCGCCTTCGCGGACGGCTTCGTCGGCGTCGCCGCGCATGAGTCCGAGCGCCGTCAGGCCTTCGGTAATTACGCGGGCGGAAATGTCGTAGACCGTTTCGAAGCGGATTCCCGGCCTGAGCGCCGCGACCGCCGCTTTGTGGCAGGCGACCTGAATGTCGTATATCTCGCGCTGGCGGGGGGTGAATACGCCGTCGGCGGGTACGGTGGACGACATGTCGCCGGCGTATCCCATTTCCGTCTCCGCCCCGGCGTCGGTCAGAAACAGGTCGCCGCGCTTGATCCTGTTTCCGTGATAATGATTGTGCAGCGTCTGCCCGTTGACGGTGGCGATGGTCGGAAACGACAGCCGGCAATTGTGCCTCTGCGCGACGGCTTCTATTTCGGCGGCTACTTCGTATTCGTATCGTCCGGGACGTATCAGCGCAATGGCGGCGCGGTGCATCTCGGCCGTGACGCGGCAGGCTTTTTCGATCTCGGCCACCTCTTCGTCCGTCTTGTAATTGCGCAGGTTGACTACGGCTTTTACGAACTCGACCGACGGCTTTTCGCGCGAAGGATGCACGCCGGGCAGCGCCCACAGCTTGATGCGGTGCTCCGCACGGTATGGCGGCAGATAGTGTATGGGCTGCCTCTGCCGGACGGCTGCTTGCAGACAGGCGTCCAGTTCGTCGGGGCGCTTTATGTGCGCGATGCCTGCCGATTCGCATTTCTCGCGCAGCGTGGGTTGCGCGCCCGTCCATACGATTTCGTCTACCGTCAGCTCGTTTCCGAAAATAATTTCCCTGTCGTTGTCCACGTCAATCACTGCGGACAGCCCGGCATAGGGCAAGCCGAAGAAATACAGGAATGTCGAATCCTGCCTGAACGGATAGCAGTTGTCTGCATAATTTGCGCCCACTTCGTCGTTTCCGAGAAAAAGCAGTATGCCTTTCCCGACATTTTTTTTCAGCGCAAGGCGCCGTTGGATATAAGTTTCCTTTTTGAACATAAAGCATTAAATTGGATTCCGCAAAAGCACAGTGTCGTGCGCGACCTTTTGTTTTTGCGCATCATGAGATATTAATTTTTGTATTGAGAGCAAAGATAAAGCATAAAACAGATAAAATGCGATGGCTTACATAATTTTTTTACTACTTTTGTGATTATTACCTGACAGGCTCAAACAAGATATGTTTTATACTACGACAGCGCCGGAATTATCGGATAAAGTTGCCTTCGCAAAGGAGGCGGAGCGCACGTTTGCGTTTCGCGACCACGATTGCTATCGGGCGTTTATTCGACAATTCGGACTGGAAGAAGTCCGTGACGGTGCGGATACGTTCCTGACTCCGCTGCCGGGCGAAAACCGGATGCCGGACTTTGAGCAGGTGGCCGCCGCCATGGATCAACTGCAAAAGCAGACGAAATGGGATACGGAGAGGACGCTTTCGGCGCTGACGTCCGTGATTGACGGGCTGGACAGGGTGCCGCCGCTGCCGCAGTATGTCGTTTCATACATGTGTCGCGACGTGCTGACGCGCGTCGTCCTTCAGCGCTTTAACGAAACAATCGGCTGCTCGTGTACCGGACTCATGGATTTGTCGTACCTGACAAGCGACAATGTGGCCGAAGCAAACGACACGTTCAACGCCATCCGTTATTGCGACCCTGCGATGGGGTCGGGGCGTTTTCTGGTTTCACTGATGAACGAAATCATCGCCGTCAAATCGCAGCTGGGTATCCTGACGGATAAAGACGGCAATCCGCTGTTTCAATACAAAATCGTTGTGCACGGAGATCGACTGACGGTGCTGGACAAAAAACATTTTAATGAATATGCCTTCAATCCCGCCAATCCCGAAAGCAGGCGGATTCGGGAAGCCTTCCTGCGCGAGAAACGAATATGTATCGAAAAATGCCTGTACGGAGTTGACATCAACCCCGTTTCGGTCATGACCTGCCGCCTGCGGCTGTGGCTCGAACTGCTGAAGCATACCTGCCTGCAAGACAAGCAGCCGTTCGCCTCGTTTTGCATAGAAAGCAATGTGCGTTGCGGCGATGCGCTTGTCAGCCGCTTCCCGGTCGGCGAAAACCTGCGTACCGTATTCAAACGGATCGGATACAGCGCAAACGACTACAAAAAGCTCGCAAAAGATTACAGGATGGCGAAGACAGGCGAAGAAAAAGAACATCTGGCAAAAACCATCGCGCTGATACACGACAGGATGCAGCACGAAATCGTATGCGACGAAAAACACGGCGACAATTTGCGGAAATGGCAGCGGATGCGCGAAGAACTCAAATTGCCCAGCCTCTTTGCACCGGATACCGAGTCGGAAAAGACCATCTCCGATAAACTGTACGAGGTGGAGCAAATGGTGGAAAAGTACAAACGAAAAGCGGCGGAGTTGAAAAACAATCCCGTGTACGAAAAAGCCGTCGAGTGGCGATACGAATTTCCCGAACTGCTGAACGACACGGGCGATTTTGTCGGCTTCGACGCCATCATCGGCAATCCGCCCGACACGCAGAAAGAAATCATCGGCAAATCGGACGTGTACAAACAAATGAGCTACGCGGTTTTCAGCCAGACGGGCGAAGTATCGAGCCTTTTCCTTGAATTGGGAAACAAAATACTGCGTCCCGACGGCTTTCTGTCGCTCATCGCTTCCGGTAGCTGGATGCACTCGGTTTCGGCCGGAAAGATGCGCCGGTTTCTGTTGGAAGAAACCAATCCGCTGCTGATGCTTGAGTTCGACGATTCCGGCAAAACAGACAGGACGCTCCGCGGAAAAGGCCTCGTCGTCCTGCAAAAATCGCGAAACCAGTGCCGGCTGATGACCTGCAAGCTGGACGAACATTTCGACCCGCGGCAGTCAAGCATCGAAGACTTCGCGGCGCAACATGCCGTTTCGGCATTTGTCGATACGGGCGGACAAACGTCGTCCGGCGACGTAACACCTTTCGGCATCCTTTCCGAAACGGAAAAAAGCATCAAAAACAAACTCGAACAGGCAGGCATACCGCTCCGGATGTGGGACATACAGATGTATGCAGGCATTGAAACCGGCTGCGACGAAGCGTTTATCATCGACGAGAAGACGAAAGACAGCTTTGTCAGGGCGGATTATAAAAATACGGACATCATCAAACCGCTGCTTCCCGAAGAAAATATCCGGAGATATATGCCCGAAAAATCCGACCGCTGGATTATATGTATCCCCTGGCATTTCCCGCTGTTGTACGACAAATCCATCACCTGCGCATCCCGACGCGCCGAAGAACGTTTTGCGCAGCAATATCCCGTCATCTACGAACATTTGCTGCAATACAGGGACAAACTCATCTCGCGCGACGTCATGAAGGTCGGCACCGTCTTCGAATGGTATGCCCTGCAACGCCTCAGCATGAGTAACGAATGGGACGACTTTACACAGCAGAAGATTGTTTGGCGGCAGGAATCGCCTGCATCCGACTTCTGCTTCGACTACGGCGGCTGCGCGGTGCTGGGATATACAGGTTTCATCATCGGGCAACATTTGAAATATCTGCTCGGATTCCTCAATTCCGGACTCGGACAATACTTGCTCAAAGATTCTCCGCACGGAAACAACGGCGACATGCAGATCAGCATCCTTGCGCTGGAAGCCCTGCGCGTACCGGCTCCCGGTCTTAAGATCGAGGCGGACGTCGTTTCGCTGGTCAACAAGCGCACCTCGGATGCAAGCCCTTCCGAATGTGAAGAATTCGACAGAAAAATAGACCGAATCATTTGCGAGATATGCGGCCTGACAGGAAAGGAAACGGAATTTATAGAAAAAGATACGAATCATTTATTGACTTAATATTATATGCAATGGTAACACGAAGAAATTTTTTGAAGACAGCCACGATGGCATCCGCCGGGCTGGCATTAGGTGAAATGAGTTTGAACGCAGCAAGCTATCAAAGGGTAGCGGGCGCAAACGGGAAGGTGAATCTGGCATGTGTGGGAATAGGATTCCGCGGAGGCGAGATTATAAAAGAATTTGAGAAAACGGGACTGGCCAACGTCGTGGCGCTTTGCGATGTGGACATGGGAGCGAAACACACGCAGGAAATCATGGCGAAATATCCGAAAGCCAAACTTTTCAAGGATTTCAGGGAAATGTTTGACAAAGCCGGCAACGAGTTCGAAGCCGTCTGTGCCGGTATCCCCGACTTTGCGCACTATCCGGTGGTGATTCAATCCATCCTGGAAGGCAAGCACATCTACGTCGAAAAACCGATGTGCCGCACTTTCCTCGAAGGCGAACTGATGATAAAGGCCGCCAAGGCGCACCCAAGCATCGTGACGCAAATGGGCAACCAGGGACATTCGGACGCCAACTACTTCCAGTTCAAAGCATGGAAAGAAGCGGGCATCATCCGGGACGTGACCGAAGTCACGGCGCACATGAACTCGCCGCGCCGCTGGCACGGATGGGATTCGAGGATATACAAATATCCCGCCGAAGAACCCATGCCGGCAGGCATCGACTGGGATACTTGGAACATGGCCGTGCAGTACCACACCTACAGCGACCTTTACCACCGCGGCAACTGGCGATGCTGGTACGACCTGGGCATGGGCGCGCTCGGCGACTGGGGCGCACATATCCTCGACACGATACACCAGTTCCTCGAACTGGGGCTGCCCTATGAGGTCAATCCCGTATGGCTGAAGGAGCACAACGATTACTTCTTCCCGATGTCGTCGACCCTCATTTTCCGCTTTGCCGCACGACGAAACATGCCGCCGCTGGACATCACGTGGTACGACGGCGTAGACAACGTGCCGCCCGTGCCCGCAGGTTACGGCTCGTCGGACATCGACCCCAACATCCCGCCCGTAGCCGGAGGACGGCTGCAGCCGAGCAAACTGAACCCCGGAAAAATCATTTACGGCAAGGAACTGACCTTCAAAGGCGGATCGCACGGCAGTACGCTCACAATCATCCCCGAAGAAAAGGCGAAGGAAATGGCGTCCCGACTGCCGGAAGTGCCGCCGTCGCCGTCGAACCACTACGCAAACTTCCTCCTGTCGTGTCTCGGCAAGGAAAAGACGCGGTCGCCGTTCGAAATCGCAGGCCCGTTGAGTCAGGTATTCTGTCTCGGCGTACTGGCGCAGCGCCTCAATACAAAACTGGAATTTGACGCCGCAACCGGACAAATCAAAAACAATCCCTTCGCCAACGCACTGCTCGCAGGAGCGCCCCCGCGCAAGGGATGGGAACAATATTACAGGATTTGACGCCGGTTTAAGCAACCGCGAAATCCGTCCCGAAAACCCTTTGCACGAAGGGTTTCGGGACGGATTCTTTTTTTCTCCGCGCGCGCTACGGTTCCGGTCTTTTTGCCTTTTCCTGCGCCGAACTCACGCTAAAGGTAGGGGATGGAGGTTGAAGAGGTATGATGTATGAACTATGAGTGATGAGTGATGAGCGGGCGGTTGTTCCGGCGAGATTCTATCTCGTCGCATTTATTTCGCAGATTCTATCTGTGTGAGACTTTTCTCCGCGCTCAAGTTGCGATAGTTTGAGCCGGAATCTCGCCCCAACAACCGCCCACTCATCACTCATAGTTTATAGTTCATAACCGTTTTGCCGCTAACGGCGGGCAGCGATCTTCCTCACCCATCCGCTGCCGCCGCGGGCAATCAGTATGCCGCCGGGCAGGGTGCGGAGGTCGAAGGAGGCCTGCCCGGCATCTTTCCGCACACGGAGGAGCAACAGGCCGGTGACGGAATAGATTTCCACAACTTCCGCACGGGGCGTATTTACCGACAGCGTACCGCCGGCATACGCAATCTCCGTCGGCTCGACGCGGATGTTTGCCTGCCCGCTACTCTGTTCGACTATCGTCCCGAAGTCTTTCCATACGTTGGCTGCACGGTACAGCGCCTTTGTGCCGACGGGAACGAACAGGAAACAGAATGATAATTTCACGCCGGAAAAAGGATAGAAATAATTGCCGAAAGGAAGCGGCGTTTCCCATTCTACGGTAACTTCGGTCAGTCCGCTGCAATGGTTAAAAGCGTAATCCCCAATCGTCGTAACCGATTTTGGAATGGTGAGGGACGTCAGGCCGCTGCAACCTTCAAAAGCGTTATTCTCAATCGTTGTTACCGAGTTGGGGATGGTTACGGACGTCAGGCTGCTGCAGTTTTTAAAAGCCCAAACCTCAATCGTCGTGACTAAGTTGGGGATATTGACGGACGTCAGGTTGAGGCAATATCCAAAAGAGTTGCTCCCTATCGTCGTGACCGAGCCGGGAATGGTTACGGACGTCAGGCTTTCGCACCGGTAAAAAGCGCCCCTGATGGCCGTGACCGCATAATGTATGACGTCCGTAATTTCGCCGTTGCCGCCGGTCACCGTCAGCGTCGCCGTGTCGGGGATGATTACGTCGCCTCCGTCGCCCGTGTAGCCGATTACGGCTGCGCCTCCGCCGGCGTCTTCGCTGAAACGAAACTCCGGATGGCTCCAGTACGCGCCTGCCTGCGCCGCCACCACGCACCACGCAAGCAGCATTGCGCTTAAAACTGTTTTTGTTTTCATTGAGGGGGGAGATTTGTTTTATGAAACTATGGACTATAAACTATGAGCTATGAGTGATGAGTGATGAGTGATGGGCGGGCGGTTGTTCCGGCGAGATGCTATCTGTGTGAGACTGCTCTCCGCGCTCACGTTGCGATAGTTTGAGATGGAATCTCCCGTGATAGAAGAGGCGAGATAGAATCTCGCCCCAACAATCCTCCGCTCACCGCTCATCGTTTATAGCTCATCGTTTCGCTACGGGATAAAGACGGTCACAATCGGCCCGAACGGCCCTTTGCCGCCGGTGTTGTTTTCGTAGCGGGCGCACAGTCCGTAGCGCTTGCCGCGATCTTCGTCGGTGAAATCCATCGTAATGGTGGAGCGCGTCGAGAACGAAGAGTTCAGCAGCTGGGTGAGCGAGGGCTTTTCGCCGTCGGGAATGAAACCGGAACGCAGTTCGACGCCGTGCACGTGCGGCGGCTTGGCGATGCGATGTTCGCGGTTGAGGAATTTGCACTTGAGACGGCGGATGATGGCCGTATCGACTTCGATTTCGGGAAATTCTTCCGTATCGCCTTCGGGCGTATTCGTCGTGTCGGGCACGGTGAGTCCCAGCATCACGCGGTCTTCGTCGGTCATGTTTTCGTTATACCTGAGCGACACGTTCACATAGTGCCGAATGGTTTTACTGATCGACTCTGCCTTTTCTTTACGGTCAAGTCGGTCGGCCTTTCCGGCATTCGGGCCGTCGGCCAGTACACACGCATTGCGATAAGTGTTGATTTCGCTACTTAAAGCAAGGATGCGCGTTTCGTCGAGACCCAGTCTCACGAATACTTCTTTTTGCGACAGATACGTGATAAAGTTCAGCAGCCAGGTAAGCAGGCCTCCATAAGAGGCGGGTAAATAATCTAAGTTTGACATAGTTAAATGGGTTTAGAAATTAATAATTGAGTATTCCGCACCGCGCGGTTCCAAGTTGCAACCGCGCGGTTCTGAGTTGCAACCGCGCGGTTCTAAGTTGCAACCGCGCAGTTTTAAGTTGCAACCGCGCGGTTCTAAGTTGCAACCGCGCGGTTTTAAGTTGCGACCGCGCGGTTCTAAGTTGCGACCGCGCGGTTTTAAGTTGCAACCGCGCAGTTCTAAGTTGAAACCGCGCGGTTTCAAGTTATAAATTCGCGGTTTTAAGTTCGTCCCGCGAAGTTCCGGGTAATAGTGTGTTGTAAAAAATGAGAAACCGTGCATCTTGATGGATTAAATTTTAATGTTCAAAAGTAAAGACAGTTTTTGTAAAAAACAAGGGCGAGGCGTAAAAATAAGAATAATTAACTAAAGAGTGGCGGAAGCGCTGTGCACGGCGGGATATGAGCGATGCGTGGGGGAAGGAGGTATGAAGGATGATGTATGATGAAGAAACGGACGATTGATTTTACGTCAACCGTCCGTTTTTCATGAAATGCGGATTCACCCGGCAATCATTCGCTTCATTCCCAACCTCTGGTTGTTTGCTTCAGGAGCGGGTTTGAATTGAGGATGCGCGAGGGGATGGGGAATATTTCGTAATCCTTGTCCGTCTTGTCGGCTTCCTTGTCCCACCATGCTTCGGAAAATCGTCCCCAGCGGATGAGGTCGGTGCGGCGGCGGTGTTCGCCGAGGAACTCGCGTCCCCATTCGTCGATAAACTCCTGGTCGGTGAGCCGTTCGGGGTGCTGTTCGTAGCTGTATGCCGGCCATTCTTCCGGGGGATAGTTGCGTACGCGCACGGCGTCGAGCAGTTTTGCGGCGGCGGCCTTGTCTCCTGCCCTGTATTTACATTCGGCCAGGGAGTAGTAGATTTCGGCCAGCCGGACTTCGGCGATGGAGTTGGACATGAACAGCCCGTGACCGTGCGAGAGGGGGCCGAATTTCAGCAGCCTGATGCCTGAGTTTTCTTCGCCTGTGGTGACGGTCGAACCTTCGAGCCAGCGTCCGTTCGGGCGTTCGGAGAATCGTCCTACCTGATCGACGAAGATGAGCGGCTGCCCGGTGTATTCTTCCGAGCCGGTTACGGGTTTCGACAGGTCGTAGCCGTATCCCTTGGCGCGGTCGAACTCGTACTGTTGTCCGACGAGGAAGAATCCCTTCGTATCGCCCGCTTCGTTGATGACTTCGTAGTTTTGCTTCCGGTAGTCCACGTCGGCATACTTTTCGTAGGGCATTCCCAACTTGTAGGTGTACAGGTTGCCGTCGGCATCGCGCGAGGGCGAGAGGTGTATGCCGTTGTATCCGTTCCAGCCGTCGGTGTTCAGGATAGAGTTCGACTTGTAGTGGTGGAAGGCGGAATACATCCATCCCAGTTCGTAGACGTTACGCTTGTGCGGCCATTCGAAGAGGTTTTCGGGCGAGGGCGATCCGACGAGCGAACGGTGGAAAGGCCCGCGGTAGTCGGGGTCGATGGAAAAATTGCCGTATTTGCCGTTGATAATATCCTGCGCCACGGCGGCACATTCGGTATACATCGGCTTTCCGATCCACTTTTCGGCGTTGAGATACATCCTTACGAGCAGCGCGGCGGCGCTTGCCTGCGAGAAGTGTCCCGTCGAAGCCTTGCTGTTCAGTCCCGGTATACACTCGTTGAGTTCCTTCTCCATGTACGCAAACACCTCCTGCGGGGAGGACTGCGGCTGGAGCGTGCTTATGTCTTCGACAATGGGCACGTAGCGGAAAAAGTCGATCAGGAACGTGTAATACCATACTCTCAGCGCGCGCAGCTCGCCGACGTAGTTGCTTTTCTCCGCCTCGGTAATGCCGATCGCCCCGAAGTCGAGCGCTTCGAAATCGAGCAGCAGGCTGTTGATCTGCGCAATCCCCTGATAGGGGCCTACCCAGCTTCCGTTCACCTGTCCCTGCAGATAATCCCAGTTGTGGCCGTGAAGCCGTACCCACTGTCCTTCGTCCCATCCGTGTTTTCCTTTTTGAGTCCACACGAAATGGTCGGCCGTCAATTCCTGCAAATGCCACCTGTCGCCGTCCCATGCACACCAGTGACCATGCTCGTAGGGGCGGAGTACGGCTGCTTCTACGGAATTTTTGTCCGTAAAATAATTTTCTTTCGTCAATACGTCGAACGGTTCTTCCGTCAAATCCGTACACGCTGCAAGCGCTACGCCGAGCAGTAACGAAATCGCTAAATACTTATAATGTCTCATATCTTTTCTGTATTAAAAGGATTAATAACTGATTTGAATACCAAAGGTCAGGTTCCGCGTCGTAGGATACACGTCCATCGGGTTGGAATCGTCGCCTCCGCTGCTGCGCATTCCCGGCCAAAGTCCGGTGGTACGGATCGAAGCCGGATCCATGCCGGAAAAGCTGGTGAGCGTAAACACGTTGGTCATCGTTCCGTAGACGCGCAGACCGGAAATCCACTTGTTGTTGATTTTCGGCGTCCAGCCCAGCGTAATGTTGTCCAGCTTGAGGAAATCGCCCGACTCAATGAAATAGTCGCACACCTTCTTGCCGCCCAGAATATGCCCGTTCGCCTCGTAGGCCGAATGCAGAAGGTTCACCTCCGGCTCGGCCTGCAGGCCGTAGTACATCTGTTCCACGTTCAGGATGTCGTAGTCAAAACGTCCGCGGAAATACAGGCCGAGGTCAAAACCTTTGTAGGTAAAGGTATTTCCCAGCGACAGTTCCCACTTGGGCGCACCGTTGCCGATGAAGGTACGGTCGGAATCCTGCGCATTGTCGGCGAGGATGGTTTCGGCGCCGACCTGTCCGCCCTTGTAGATCATGATTCGTCCCTGTTCGTCAACTCCCGCATAGCGGTAGCCGAAGAAAGAGCCGATTTCGACGTCTTCGGCCAGGCGTTGCGCCGGTCCCGGATTACCGGGCGAAGGCAGTCCGCTGCCGTCGATGTAACCCTTGGTATAGGTCGAATTGGAGAACGATTTCAGGACGGACTTGATGTACGAGGCCGTTCCGTATACCGTATATCCGAAATCCTTACCGCGGACGGCTTCCCAGTTAAATTGCAGTTCAAGACCCTTTGCGGAGGTGGTGCCCACGTTCGTCCAGATGTTCTGGTGGAGGAACGGGGGGACGGGTGCGTCGTACTCGGCAATGACGTCCTTACCCTCGCGGATGAAGAAGTCGAGATTACCGCTCAGGCGCGAATCGAACAGCGTATAGTCGATACCCATATTGTAGGAAATGACCTTTTCCCATCCCAGCGTCGTGTTCGGATTGTTACCCGGCCCGTAGACCTGTATCCACTGTCCGTTGCTGTCGATTTGCCATCCGTATCCCGAATATTTTGCCAGGGCGATGTATTTGTCGAAGCCCGACCGCCCGGTGACGCCGTACGACAGGCGGAACTTCAAATCGTTCACCTGTTCGGCATCCTCGAAAAACGAAAGCCTTGAGAAACGCCATGCGGCCGATGCGGCCGGGAAGGCGCCCCACTTATGGTCGTCTCCGAACTTCGTATTCCCTTCGTAGCGCAACGAGGCGGTGAGCAGGAACAGATTGTCGAAGTCGTAGTTCAGACGGCCGAGGAAGGCAATTGTTTTCTCCTTGCTCTTTCCCGAATCCATTCCGAGACGGCCGTCGGCCTTGTTCCATTTACCGGCGTCGAGATTGTGCCACGAGAACACGTCGCTGGGGAAGTCCATGTTTTCGGCATGGAACCTCTCGAAGTTGAACTCCTGATAGGAATATCCGCCCATGATTTTGAAATCGTTCTTCCCGATTTTGAAAGAATAATTCCCGACCCATTCCAGCGTCCAGTCCACCCAGTTCTCCTGCTCGATGCGGGCACGTCCGGCGCGCGCATTGTCGATCGATTCGCGATGCGCCTTGGTGTAGTACTCGTGGTGCTTCTTGCCGTGTCCCTGACGGGCAAGTTTCAACTCCGTGTTCAGGTTCTCCAGCAGATTGAGCTTGATGTTGAAGTCCATCGTGGCATACTCCTGACTTGCGCCGTTTGTGCGTTCGGTAAGATTTTTGATGGGATTCCATTCGTCGTAACGCCCCTTGAAGTAGTTCATTTCGTTCTTGTCGACGGTCGGATTCAACTTTGTGGCTACGCGAAAAGACCCGTAGTCGGTGTAGTCCTCGTCCGCCAGGCGGTATGAAATGTTTCCTCCCACTTCCAGAAGTCCCTCAAGGGTAGTCTGCTTGAAACTTCCGCGCAGGCCGTACTCCTTTCGTCCGGTAGCAATATCAATACCCTCGGCCTCGCGATAGTTGGCCGAGATACGGAAAATGCTGCTTTCGCTGCCGCCGGAAAGTGCGATGTTGTGGTTGTGTCCCACGTTGTTTTTGTTCAGCAACTCGTCGTACCAGTCCGTGCGTGAGCCGAAATCCTTGGCGCGTCCCTTGGCGACAAACTCTGCGGGCGAAAGGATGTCCGGCTGGGCAGCTACCATGAGATGATTCACGTAGCCGTCGTAGTTGATGGATACTTTTCCTGCCTTACCCTGTTTGGTCTGCACGAGGATGACGCCGTTCGCCCCGCGCGAGCCGTAGATGGCCGCCGCCGAGCCGTCTTTGAGGACGGTGATGGACTCAATATCCTGCTGTGCGAGGTTGCGAAGATCGCCGCCCGGCATCCCGTCGATGATGACCAGCGGACCGTTACCCGCCTTGAGCGAAGAGGCGCCGCGTACCTGCAAGCCGGAACTTGTGTTGGGGTCGCCGGCGGCGGTACTCGATACGGTCAGACCGGCTACTTTCCCGTCTACCATCTGCATCGGGTCGTTCACTGCGCCCTGAAGGAAGTCTTTGTTCCTGACGCTGGTTACGGCCGTGGTCAAGTCGCGCTTTACCGTGCTGCCGTATCCGACGACAACCACTTCGTCAAGGCTCTGCGCATCTTCTACCAATACTACATCTATTGTACGTCGATTTTCGACTGCAATTTCCTGCGTTTGGTATCCGACGTAGGAAAACGACAGCACCTGATTGCCGGAAACCTGAACGGAGTATTTCCCGTCCATGTCCGTAATTGTGCCTCCCGTAGTGCCTTTCACCTGTACGTTTACTCCGATAAGCGCTTCGCCTCCGGCATCCGTTACGGTACCGGAAACAGTTGTGTTTTGCGCCCACACCGTCGTAGCGAAGCACGCCAGTAAAATTGTTGTAATATATAAAAACGAATTTCTCATACGATTCTTTTTTTCTGTGTTTGAATTAAAATAAACTTGTTTTTTCATGTTTTCTCTATTAATTAAATAACTGAAACTAAAAAATAGACATATCCTGACTTGCGTCCGGATGTCATTTTAGGACTAAACCATTTACTTGTTTTTTTTCATAGGCATTTTGAATTTAAATTAGACATTGATGATAGTTTTTCCCGGAAAATCAAACATGCTTTTTCCCGGAATCGGGGTATTTTTGTGACGACAATATCGCGCTCCGTCTACATTCTTTAAGATATAGACTGAAGATCGGGCAGGTATTTTAGATGCCGGAATCGCGGATTCGCATCCGACGATAGTAGATATGTATTTGTTATTGGTTGTGGAAATGTGTGGGTTCCGAAGTGCGGAAACCGGATAAGCTATTCGTATGTAGCTATGAGATAGAGATTTTGCCCCCCCGTATACATTTATTAACTACTTCTTTTTCGTGAAGTAATCTTCCGTCAAACAATCCGGACGGATTAGTTGACTTCAAAACGGGAATATTGGGGTTACTTAAATACATTTTAAAATCAGTAAAAGTTGCGCGGCAAAGATATGGATTAAATTCGAAACAGGAAATGAAAATGTATTTTATTTTCAAAAAACATACAATAGGTTTCATATACACCTGAAAAATACACGGGTATATTCTTTCGATATTATTTTGTTGCAGGATGTTAACGGCTCAAAGACTCATAAATTCAATTACTCAACGGCTTGCAACAAAATGCCGCGTGTCCGGCAGTTGGGAGCGCTCCGGTGTAAAGTATAAATCTTCACGGGATTTCCCGCCCGAATCGTATCGCCGAAAATTTTTTACGACGGAAATTCTTGAACGTATGAAAATAATGACTACTTTTGCACTTGGGTAAGTCCTATACGGCCAGCTCCCTCGGAATCCCCCAGGGCTTGATCGCAGCAAGGGTACGCAGGTTGTAGCGGCGCGATATAGTAAGCTTACCCTTTTTCTTTTTACACCCCTGCCGGAAAGAAGACTTCTCCTCATCTTTACCTGAAGTTTATCGGTCGAGCGGCAGGAGAAAACACCTCCTGTTTTTTTCCATAGCGTGTAAATTAATGCCAATAGCTTTCGCTGTTGCGCTACGGCGGCGACCTGACACGGTTTATTACCTCTATCATTTGACGGCACCGCTTGATGGAAGATCGCTGAAGTCTGCCCTGATGTGCGTAAGCATGCAAATGATTCATCGCCTGAGTGCGGGTTTGAATCAGCGTGCTGCGTTCCCGCATCAACTGTCGGAGGATACTGAAGTGCTTCGACAGCGGTTTCCATTCCGCCGGAGACCGTTCCATCCCGAACGGAGCTAATATCCCGGCATCTATCCTGTCCGGTTTCGTGTGGATGCCGTGGTATTTAGAGACCGAATCAGGTGAAACTTGTCGAAGAACAGTTGGACTTTCGGTAAATGATCCACTACGCCGCCGATAAATGCCGGAGACATATTCATACGGACTAACTCCATTTTATCCTTACTGCCACCTTTGATCTCCAAAGATTCGGCAAAACTTTCGACCGTGGCTGCATCCTTACCTTCACAGACATGGATAACCCTGCGCTGTTCCAAATCCGCAAACAGGGTGGGGCTGTCCCAAAATGAAGCTGCTGCGTTTTGATACAGCTCGGAACGGCGGACAGGCGCCCGTAAAAGAAAAGAGGCTGACGTGTGAAGCCAGCCTCGGTGATAACCTGCAATATCTAAATTGCCCCTCCGAATCGCATCGGAGGCCTGCCGCCGCCGGGTGGGCCGTCGGGACGGGGGCCTCCTCTGCGCATGTCGGATTCGCCGGCTCCGCCCTTGAAGGCGCTGAACCGGTAGATGAAATGCAGCATGAAATAGCTTTTCAGCGTGTTGTATTCCGAATAACGTATGTTGCTCGACGATACGCTGTATGAGATGTTGCTGCGTTGTTGGAGGATGTCGTACATTTTCAGTCGAATGGTGCCCGCGTTGCCTTTGAAGAGTGATTTAGATACGGAGGCGTTCCACAGCCATTCGTTCTGCTCGAATCCGGTTGTATAGCCGGAGTTGGTGGAGTAGGTAATGTCGCTTTCTATTCTGAAGTTGAGCGGGAGGTAGATGCTTGTGGATGCGCCGCCGCCGTAGTTGAACGTGCTCAGGTCTTGCTGCCCCTGCAGCGAGTTGCGAGTATTCTGGTAGCGGATGTTGCCGTTTATGCCGAAGTCGAAGAGGTCGGAGCGGTAGTCGATACCGGCGCGTTCCATCAGCGAGAGGCTGCGGCTCGCGTTCTTTTGGCCGTTGATGAAGCCGTTGCTGTTGGAGTAGGTGGCAAAGGTCATGTTGTTGACGGAAAACTTTTTGTTCTGCTTCAGCGGGGTGTTGATTATCATGCGGATGTTGCCGCGGTAGTTGCCGTTCACGTTTTCGTAGGTAGTGACCCGCCTGTTGGTTGTTGCGTCGAAGGTCGATTTCGTCACAATGTCGTTTACCGTATATCCTCCGTTGGCGAAGAGGATGAAGGCGGTTTGCTGTTCGGGGATGAATTTGTTGAACTGAATACGGATGTCGTTGGAATAGGTAGGTTTCAGTTCGGGATTACCGATGGTCGTATTCAGCGGGTCGGAGATGTCGGCCACGGGTTGCAGTTGCTGCATGGAGGGCTGGTCGGTATCGCCGTCGTAATTGATGCGCAGGAAAGTTTGCTTGCTGAAGCGGTAGTTCAACTGTGCGAAGGGCGAGTAGTTCGTCACGTTGCGCGAGTTGGAGTAGAGCACATGGTCGCCGACGAAGGTTTCGGTCTTCATGTACGTGGGGTCGAAGTTGAATCCGAGCATGTAGTCGTATTTTTCGCGCACGGATTTGAAGGCGACCCTGACGCGCTGCTGCGACGAGTTGTTGCGCGTGCTCCGGCTGTATGTCGAGTCGAGCACGGCGTAGTTGCCTGCGTCGTCGCGGTTGTAGGAGTTTTTGAGCGATTCGCGGTTGTTTCCGCTGTAACTGTACGTGGCCTGAAGGAAGTTGTTATGTCCGAGCGGTTCCACCCACGAGAGGAACGCGCGGTAGTTGACGCTGCTGTTGTCGTAGCGTATCTGCTGGTCGATGATGTCGCTCGAATCGCCGAGCAGGAGGTATTCCGTCTTCGAGCGGTCGAAGCCGTTGCTGTACGAATCGTTCATTCCACCGGAGAGCGAGCCGCTCAGCACGCGCCCGGCGTCGTTGAGTTTGCGGCTGAATTCGAGGCGGAAGGAGCCGTTGTATCCTTCGCCGTCGGAAACGGAGCTTGAGCTTGCCCTGTTTATCGGGGTGAGCGTGCCGTTGCGGCTGCCGTTTTCGGAGTGCGAATCTTCCGTTTCGCTGCGGTGCGTCTTGCTGTAGCTGAAGTCCGGGCGGAAAATTAGCTGCGTCTTGTCGTCCGGTTTCCATTCGAGGCGGAGGTTCACGCCTACGTTGTCGTTTACGGTGTTGCGGCGGCTTTCGCTGATGTCGACGGAGGAACTGTCGCCCGGCAGGATGAGCTGGTTGTTGTCTTTGCTTTCGGCTGCGTTGTCGGAGTGCGAATACCGGACGTTGCCGCCGAGGGTCAGTTTGGGACCGAACTGCTTGCTGAAGTTCGCCCCGATGTTTCCCGACGAGGTGATGCCGTTGCCGCCTCCGCCGAAGCCTCCGAAGCCGCGCCGCCCGCCGCCCATTCCGCTGAACATGGTCGAGGCCAGGTCGGAGAAGCCCATGTTGTTGGTATTGTTGATGCCGCCCATGACGGTGAACTGGTCGTTGTTGACAAAGCGGTTGACCATGAAATTGCCTTCATACCGTTCGCGGCTGCCGTATCCTGCAAAGGCGTTGCCGAACCATCCGGCTTTCATGCCGGGCTTGACCGAGAGGTTGATGACGGTTTCTTCTTCTCCGTCGTCGAAGCCGGTCATAAGCGTCATGTCGCTTTTTTTGTCCCACACCTCCACCTTGTCCACCATCTTGGCGGGGAGGTTGCGCGAGGCTACTTTCGGGTCGTCGGAGAAAAACTCCTTCCCGTCTACCATGATTTTTTTTATCTCTTTTCCGTTGACCGTTACCTTGCCTTCCGTGTCGACCTCTACGCCCGGCATTTTCTTCAGCAGGTCTTCGAGCACGGAGCCTTCCGCCACCTTGTAGGAATCGGCGTTGTAGATGACCGTATCGTTCTGCACCTTCACTTCGGGCGCCTTGCCCGTGACGGACGCTTCGTCCAGCATGACGGATTCGTCGGCCAGCGCCACCTCTCCGATCACGACGGGATTCGTCCGCCCCGTGACCTGCAGCGACTGGCGAAACGTTTCGTAGCCGACGAAAGTGACTTGCAGCAGATAGCGTCCCGACTTCACGTTTCGGAGGGAAAAACTCCCGTTTTTACTGCTGGCCACGCCCTGTATAAAAACGCTGTCCTTTTCGTTCAGCAGGCTGACGGTAGCCTGTTCGACCGGTTCCTTGCTGCTTTGTTCCACTACGGTTCCCCGTATTTCCACCTGTCCGAAAACAGGTGCGGACAACAGCAGCATAAAAAATAAAAGATGACTTCCTCGTAACATAATAAATTGTTATTGTTGATGTTTTACGGAACGATAGACGCCCCTGCCGGAAAAGAGTTTAAATGTGCGCGCTTTATTTTCGCTTTATTAACCGAAAGGAATCCGCTCCCGGCCACGCCGGAAATCCCGTTTCTTGAGTTTGCGGTAAGGATAAAAGCGTGTTAATTTTTGCGCTTTAGCTTCTGTCCACGGACAGAAGCCTTTTCCCGTTTTTCTCCCCGGTTTTGTCCGATTGAAATGCCTCCCGGAACTGCGGCGGCTGTTTTTATCCGATGCAAAGCAGTATATTTGCAAAAAAAAGATATGCACCCAGCCCTTTTCCTCATTCCCGTGCCTCTGGGCGATACCGCACACCGGCAGGTATTGCCGGAATACAACCTCGATGTAATCCGCCGGATACGCTATTTTGTGGTAGAGAACGTGCGGTCGGCGCGTCGCTTCCTGAAGAAAGCCGACCCGTCCGTCGTGATTGACGATCTGACGTTTTGCGAATTGAACGGGCATACCCCGCCCGAAGCGCTGTCCGGTTTTCTGGAGCCGCTCGGACGGGGCGAATCCGTCGGCGTCATGTCCGAAGCCGGATGTCCCGCCGTAGCCGACCCCGGCGCCGACGTGGTGGCCATTGCGCAGCGGAAAGGCTACCGTGTCGTGCCGCTTGTAGGCCCCTCGTCCATCCTGATGGCGTTGATGGCTTCGGGTTTTAACGGGCAAAACTTTGCCTTTCGCGGATATTTGCCTGTCGATGCGCCGGCGCGTGCCGAACGGCTACGGACTCTGGAAGCGCGCATCTATTCGGAAAACGAAACGCAGATTTTTATCGAAACGCCCTACCGGAATAATAAGCTGATGGCCGATTTCGTTCGCCTGTGCAGACCGGCAACGAAACTGTGCGTGGCCTCAGGAATCACCTCCGAAGACGAATGGATACGCACCCTTGCCGTAAAAGACTGGAAAAACAGCATACCGGACATGAACAGGAAACCGGCTTTGTTTTTAATCTATAAATAAATTTTGAGTATGGAAGAATATCAGGCACATGAAACATCCGTTGTCGACGACGGCTGCACAATAGGAGAAGGCACGCGGATATGGCATTTTTCGCACGTCATGGCAGGCAGCAGGATCGGCCGGGGCTGCACCCTTGGGCAGAATGTGGTAATCTCGCCCGGCGTAGTACTGGGAAACTGGGTAAAGGTACAAAACAACGTATCGGTATATACCGGCGTGACGTGCGAAGACTACGTATTCCTGGGTCCCGGCTGCGTGTTTACAAACGTGATTAATCCGCGCAGTGCGGTTTCGCGCAAGCATCAGTATATGCCCACCCGCGTTGAACGGGGCGCAACCATCGGCGCCAATGCCACGATTATATGCGGACGTACGATAGGCGCGTATGCAATGATAGGCGCCGGCGCGGTAGTCACGAAAGACGTCCCGCCGTATGCGCTGGTAGTCGGCAACCCCGCGAAGCAGGTCGGCTGGGTAAGCGAATACGGTCACCGGCTCGACTTCGACAGCGACGGAACAGCCGTCTGCCCCGAAGGAGACGCCGTATACCACTTGCGTAACGGAAAGGTGGAGAAAGAGTGAAAATCCTTATATCGCCGCTTTTTCGAGCCACTTTTCGGCGTCCCGCAGCGTGTCGTGACTTCCGGCGTCGATGATTTCGATGCCGTCCGCCGGAAAGGCGCGTATCGCCGTTCCGAGGGCGGCGGACAGGTAGAAGTCGATAATGGAAAACTTGCCCGTCCATTCTTCCATCAGGCCGAAAACGGAGGGCGAGACCACGTGGATGCCGCCAAAAGCATATTCCGTGTATTCGGACGGATCAAATTCGGGATAAAACGACTTCACGGCGCCCGTATCCCGGTTGCGCCAGCCGCAGAGGCGCCCGGCGGCGTCGAACAGCAGGCGGCGCGACGACGGGCGGCGGCTGACCAGCAGCGTCGCCAGCGTGTCGGACGCATTGTGGGCGCAGTAAAACGCTTTCAGGTTAATGTCGGAGAAAATATCTACATTATACACCAGAAACGGCTCCCTGTCGTGCAGGAAAGAAGCCGCGCGCTTGATGCCTCCGCCGGTATCGAGCAGATAATCGCTTTCGTCCGACACGTCGATTCTCAATCCGAAATCATTATTGGCCGCAAGGAAGTCCCGGATTTGCTGCCCCAGATGATGAATATTGATGACGATATGCGAAAAGCCCGATGCTTTCAGCCGGAGTACGGCATGTGCGAGCATGGGGCGTCCTCCCACGGGAACAAGCGCTTTGGGCATATTGCCGGTAAGCGGCATGAGGCGGCTTCCGAGGCCTGCCGCAAGAATCATTGCTTTCATCTTCAGGTGTTTTTATCGGGATATATGAGCGGGTTCAAAATCGTATGCGATATTCTGTTCCCGGTGAATCAAACTTATTTTTACCTCGTAGCGTGCATGGAGATATTGCGCCAGTTCCCGGGCGCAGTAAACCGAACGGTGCTTCCCGCCCGTGCAGCCGAAGCAGACCATGAGGTGGGCAAATCCCCGCTCGATGTAGCGCTTGACCGACGCTTCTACCAGAGGATAGATGTGTTTCAGGAAAACGCTAACCTCGCCTTCGTCTTCGAGGAAACGGATGACCGGCTCGTCCAGCCCCGTGAAAGCGTTGTAGCGCTCATATTTCCCCGGATTATTGATGGCGCGGCAGTCGAAAACGAATCCCCCCCCGTTGCCGCTCGGATCGTTCGGGATGCCTTTTTTGTAGGCAAAACTGACGATTTTGACCGTCAGCATGTGTTTCCTGCGTTCGTCCGAAAACTGTTTCAGTTCCGTCAGCCTGCGCAGGACGAGGCTCAGGTAGGGGTATTCGGGATAGTCGTCCGCCAGCAGTTCGCGCAGGTTGTCGAGCGCGCAGGGAATGCTTCGGATGAAGTGCGGCTTTTTCTCGAAATAACCCCTGAAACCGTATGCCCCCAGTACCTGAAGCGTGCGAAACAGGACAAAGTGGCGGAGGCGTCGCCTGAACGCCCCTTCGTCGACCGGCATATATTGCCGCAGGGCGAGGATATAGTCGTGCAGCAAAGCTTCGCGGAGCGCCTCCGGGTAGTTGGCGCGCGCCTGCCAGAGAAACGAGGCCACGTCGTAGCAGACGGGGCCTTGCCGCCCGCCCTGGAAGTCGATGAAGTACGGCTCGCCGTGGCGGATGATGACGTTGCGCGACTGGAAATCGCGATAGAGAAACGTCTTCGGCGTGCCGTCGAGCAGCGTGGCGCACATCCGTCCGAAATCGTCCTCAAGCAAATCCTCCTGAAAATCCATGCCGGTAGCCTTCAGGAAGCAATATTTAAAGTAGTTCAAATCCCACAATACGGAGCGGTCGTCAAACGCCGGCTGCGGATAGCACTGCGTAAAATCAAGCCCCTCCGCGCCTGCGACCTGAATACGCGGCAGCATGGTAATGGTCTTGCGCAGCAGGAGCCGCTCGTCTTCGTCGAAAACGCAACTGAGCCGTCCCTTTTCGATGGCATTGAAGAGCAGCCCGTCGCCCAAATCCTCCTGAAGGTAGAGCAGCCCGTCGGCAGAACGGCAATACACTTCGGGCACGGGCAGCCCCTTGCTCAGGAAGTGAGACGCGATATATATGAAAGCGTTATTCTCGCGCACCGAAGTCCCGTAGACGCCGATCAGGCTTCTTTTCCCCGTCAGGCGGAAATAACGCCTGTTTGAGCCGGACGAGGGCAACTCCGTAACAGTCTCCGCCGGAGACCCTGCGTAGCCGGCATACAATTTGCCGAGCAATTCAATAGGATTTATCATTCAATTCAAATCTGTTTTTCCGTAAAATAATATCGCAGTCATTACCCGACAAACTCTTCGAGCTTTATTTTCACACCCTTATTCCTGCGGTGCGGAGATGAAACCTGATCCGCCCGCCTTAAATTTATCCCTTGCGGAGTTAACTCCGAGCCTCGCGAAGTTAACTCCGAGCCTCGCGGAGTCAGCTCCGAGCCTTCACGGAGTTAACTCCGAACCTCGCGGAGTTAGCTCCGAACCTCGCGGAGTCAACTCCGAGCCTCGCGGAGTCAGCTCCGAGCCTTCGCGGAGTTAACTCCGAGCCTTGCGGAGTCAGCTCCGAGCCTCTCGGAGTCAGCTTCGAGCCTTGCGGAGTTAGCTCCGAACGGCAAAAATTTAACGGAAACAGGGGAGGAAAATCGTTTCGGCGGGTATCACTGATGTTCATGTCCTTTCATTACAGCGCAAAGATATAAATTTTATGCGATAGAAAATATGTTTTCTTCACGGAATAGTCTATATTTGCCCGCCGATGCAGCGCCGTGAGTATTCGCAATCCTTGCGTTTCTGCCTCTCCTGTCGAGTAATTATTTTAAATGTATATAGATATGAATAAAAAAACTGCGTTTTCATTGTTTATCATGTCCTTCTCCGCAACCACGCTATGCGCGGCGGACGAGGCGCGGCTGCTGCGCTTCCCGGCAACAAACGGCAGCGAAATAGTATTCACCTGTGCGGGCGACTTGTACAGAGCGCCCGTTTCGGGCGGCGAAGCAGTGCGGCTGACGTCGCACGTGGGGTACGAAATGTTTCCACGCTATTCGCCCGACGGCCGGACAATCGCCTTCACCGGCCAGTACGACGGCAACACGGAGGTCTACGCCATCCCTTCGGAAGGCGGCGAACCGGTGCGCCTGACGTATACCGCAACAAATATGCGCGACGACCTCGGCGACCGCATGGGACCTAACAACATCGTCATGACGTGGACGCCCGACGGGCAACGCATCGTATACCGCAACCGCATCAGCGGCAGCTTCAGCGGACGGCTCCTCACGGTAGGCAGAGACGGCGGCCTTTCGGAAAAAATCCCCCTGCCCGAAGGCGGGTTTTGCAGCTATTCGCCCGACGGCACACAGCTGGCCTACAACCGCGTGATGCGCGAGTTTCGCACTTGGAAATATTACAGGGGCGGAATGGCCGACGACATCCGGATTTACGACACGGCGAAAAAATCGGTCGTAAATATCACGGAAAACGATGCGCAGGACATCTTCCCGATGTGGGTAGGCGACGAGATTTATTTCCTCTCCGACCGCGACCGGACGATGAACGTGTTTGTCTACAACACCCGCACGCGGGAAACGAGCCGGGTGACGCATTTCGACAAATACGACGTGAAATTCCCCAGCACAAACGGCAAACTCATCGTGTTCGAAAACGGAGGATATATCTACAAGCTCGACCCGGCGACGAAGAAAGCCGAAAAGGTGAACATCACGCTGACTTCCGACCACATCTACGCCCGGAGCGAAATCAAAAACGGAAAAGATTACGTAACGCACGCCAGCCTCTCGCCCGACGGGGAACGCCTGACCGTCACGGCGCGCGGCGAAGTCTTCACCCTCCCCGCAGGCAAGGGAGTTACGAAAAACATTACCCGCACGCCGGGCGCGCACGAACGCATGGCGCAATGGTCGCCGGACGGCAAAAGCATCGCCTTCATCTCCGACGAAAGCGGCGAAACGGAACTCTGCCTCTACAATCCCGAAACAAGCGCCACAACTCAGCTGACCCGCGGCAACGATACCTACATCCGCAGCTTCGAATGGAGTCCCGACGGCAAATCCATCGCCTTCACCGACCGCAAGAACCGTCTCCACCTGATCGCCGCGGACGGGAAACAGCGCACGACGCTCTTCCGCGATCCCTGCGGCGAGCCGCGCGGCGTCACCTTCTCGCCCGACGGAAAATGGCTCGCATACACGCGGCAGGAATCCAATACATATAACATAGTCTACCTCTACCACATCGCGGAGAAAAAACAGTACGCAGTGACAGACCGCTGGTACGAATCCTCCTCCCCCGCCTTCAGCACGGACGGCAAATACCTTGTCTTCCGCTCCATGCGCGACTTCATGCCCATCTACGGCTCAATGGAGTGGAACCACGTCTTCGGATATGAAGGCGGGATATATCTGGCGCTGTTGTCGGGAGACACGCCCTCGCCCTTCCTGCCCAAAGACGGGACGACGCCATCCGCAGCCAGACCCAAAGAGGAAGGAAAAGACGCCGCCACGCCGAAAAAGGACGAAAAGAAAGACGAAAAGAAAACCGAACCCGTCGCCGTGCGCATCGACCCGGAAGGCCTGCCCTCCCGCATCGTGAAACTGCCGGTGGCGGCAGGAAACTACGCCAATTTCTATTCCGACGGAAAGCGGGTGTACTACCTGCGCGGACGCTCGACATATGCTTACGACCTCGATGCGCAAAAGGAAGACCTCGTGGCCGACGGCGCTACGATGACGATCGGCGCGGGACGAAAAAAAGCCCTCTTCTCCAAGGGACGCGGCAAATTCTACGTGGCAAACATCCCGTCGGGCGGCAAAGCCGACCTGAAAGAGGAAGCAGACCTGTCGCACATGAAAATCACGACGGACTATGCCGAAGAATGGGCGCAGGTTTTCGGCGAAGCGTGGCGCGCCTTCCGCGACGGCTTCTATGTGGAAAACATGCACGGCGTGGACTGGCCGGCCATGAAGGACAAATACGCCGTGCTGCTGCCGCACGTCAGGAACAGGCTTGACCTGAACTACGTCATCGGCGAAATGATCGGCGAACTGAACTGCGGCCATGCCTACATCTCCACGGGCGAGATGGACCGCCCGGAGCGCATCCGTACCGGGCTGCTTGGCGCGGAAATCTCGCGCGACGGAAGCGGGTTCTTCCGTATAGACAAAATCCTTCCCGGCGTGTCGTGGAATCCTTCGCTCCGTTCCCCCCTCGCCGAGCCGGGGATCGACGCGCACGAAGGCGACTTTATCGTAGCCGTGGACGGCGTACCGGCCAACAGCGTGAACGACCTCTACGCCCTGCTGGTCGGAAAAGCCGGCATACCCGTAGAGCTTTCCCTGCACAACAAACCGCAGACGGACGGCGCGCGCCGGAGAATCATCGTCCCCCTTGCCGACGAACATCCGCTGTATCACAACCAATGGGTGCAAAAGAACCTTGAAAAAGTGGAAAAAGCCTCCGGCGGCAGAATAGGATACGTCTACATCCCCGACATGGGAGTGGAAGGGCTGGTGGAATTTTCGCGCTACTTCTATCCGCAGATAGACAAGGAAGGCTTGATCGTGGACGACCGCGCCAACGGCGGCGGCAACGTCTCGCCGATGATTCTGGAACGCCTGGCGCGCGAACCGTACCGCCTGACCATGTCGCGCGGCTCGGCGCATGTCGGCACGATACCGGACGCCGTGCAGGTCGGCCCCAAAGTATGCCTCATCAACCGGTATTCCGCTTCGGACGGCGACCTGTTCCCCTGGGGATTCCGCGCCCTGGGACTGGGCAAGCTTATCGGAACCCGCACGTGGGGAGGCATCGTTGGCATCAGCGGTTCGCTGCCCTTCATTGACGGAACGGATCTGCGCGTACCCTTCTTCACCAGCTACGACGTGAAGACGGGCGAATGGATTATCGAAAATCACGGCGTAGACCCCGACATCCTGATAGACAACGATCCCGTCAAGGAATGGAACGGAGAAGACGAACAGCTCGACCGCGCCATCGAAGAAGTCATGAAAGCGCTGAAGGACCGTAAACCCCTGCCCAAAACCCCTGCGCCGCGGGTATGGAACAAATGAAACAATGAAAACTTTATGTATACCGGATATGATACCTCCATCGGTTGAAAGCCGCAATCTTCATTTATTCCTGCAGCGTCCGGACGACGGAATAAACAGCCCTTTTCCGGGAAAAGACGAAAAATCCTCGCGTGTGGATTCCGGCGCTTTTCACGCCCCGGAAGTCCTTTTGCCCGTCCGGACGACGGCTTCCGGCCGGTTGAGGTATCATATCCGATATACATAAAAAAACAATATAAGCTAAACAGGGATCACCAGCAGCGGCGTATTACTGTGAAACAGCATTTTGTGCGCAATGCTCGGATTAAACACACGCATGATGACGCTGCGACGGTGCGAACTGAAAGCTATGAGGTCTATCTGTGTTTCCTTTACGAATTTGTCTATCGCTTCCAGCAAATCGCCGTCTGGTGTAACCGTAAAGTCAATTGCGAGGTCGGGATATTGCTTTTTCAAGTATTCCCTGAAGCCGGTAAGGCGGATTTCGTTCCATTCATTCCGGCTGGTCGATATGTTAAACAGTTTTATTTCAATATTCTTCATATCCTTCACCAATTCTGCCAATCGGTCGAATGCGACCAGATCCTCCTGCGTAAACGACGTGCCGAATGCCAGCCGCTGCATTTTGCCGAGGTCGTTGAACGGAATGTGTTCGGGGATAGCCAGAAGCGGCACTTTCGTCAATTCGATCACTTCGCCCGTTACGCTTCCTATCAGGTCGGCATTCTTCTGCTTGTTGCCGCGCGTGCCCATGATAATCATGGTTGGTTGATGCTCCTTGACATACGCGATTATTTCTTCTTCGGGCAAGCCTTCGCGCAGCACATAATCATATGTAACCGACGGCAGTTCTCCCTCATTTATTTTCTTGTTAATCAAACCGCACAACTTTCCGATATCTTCCTTTACACGATTATAAACGGCATGAATGGATTCATCTTCAATTTTTTGGTTGACTTCGTTGTTCAAATAGGGAAAGACCGACGGGATAAACGTATTGAAATAGACATGCATCAGTACGACTTCCGCTCCTGTCCGGTGCGCATAGTTGAAACCCAGTTCACATGCTTTCAGGGAATATTCGGAGAAATCAACAGGGATTAATATCGTCTTTTCTTTGCTTGCCGGCGTTTCTTCTACAACACTGTCGTCCAGCCATTTTACATCGCTTATTATCCGCAGGGCGTGCGGCAAATCGCTTTCTTTGATCCGCACGCGCACTCCTGCCGAAATAACCGGCTGAATCTGGTTTACGTTATGAATATAGACATCAATACCCTCGGATTCAAGGATAGTTTTCAGAATCTGAGCTTTTTCATAGGTGTGTATTGCCAATGTGATTAATTTTTCTTCTTTCATGATTGTAATTATTTTATTGGTTAAAAAATTCCTGCCCTCCTGCAAAATGACTGAAGACAGGTGATTGGTATGGGATTTTCTTTCGAAAAAGTATTTGTACTGTGTCGGAAAACTTAGGCCTCGGCAGTTATTGCAGGCATCGTTTCTTTTTCCTTCAAAATTTCCAAAGCACGCTCAAGGATGGAAGTATCGCTGAGGACAACTACTCCACCTCCCGGGCCGGGTTCAATATGTACTCCGCAACATTTACCTTCTTTAAAATTCTGTCCTCCGAAATAATTCCGGACGGTCTCTACACTTATTCCCAATTCGTCGGCAATACAGTGAATCGTACCGTCCGGCAAACTATCCTTAATGGCTCGAAGTTCATTAAATGTGATCGTCTTCGTCATAGCAAATCTATTTTATTATTAAACAATTAAGTTTGTTACATTCATGCCCCCAATGTAGGCATAAATTTTGAACCGACATTTTTTTTTCATCGAAAATATTCATTTCCAAATTCATGTTTTACAACATTATTGTGAGATATGCAGAAAACATGTGTTTATATAGCTGTATAAGAGCATAAAACAAACCGTAGACAAAAGTCCGTACAAGATAAGCCTTTTTTGAACGGGGGAAAACATGTGCGCTGCCTCCCCTACTCTTTTTAAACCTTTCGTGCGGACGAACGCATAAAGTCTGTAACACAAGAAACCGAACAATGCTCCTGCAATAATTCCCGGCACAATGTCCGATATGAAATGTACGCCAAGATAGATGCGTGAATAGCACATAACTACCGCCCAGAAAAGAATGACGGACGTATACCACCGGTCGCGCAGCAACAGCAACGTAAACACGGCAAAACCAAATGCATTGGCTGCATGACTCGAAATGAAACCGTATTTGCCGCCACGGTAATTGTAGACGGTTTGTACATCATTCATGAAATCAGGATGTTGAGTAGGTCGCAGACGCATAAAAAGAGGCTTGCATATGCCGGATGCAAATTGGTCGCACAATGTGAGAGCAAGCGCAAGAAACAGCAATATCAGAAACGATTCTTTCGGATTTTTCCTGTAAAACAACATGAAAAAAATAAGTATCGACACCGGTATCCAGACCGTTTTACCCGAATAAAGCCACATAAAACCGTCCATAAACGGGGTATGCCCGCCGTTGAGCCATAAAAATGCGTCCCGCTCAATATCCAATATGCGTTCCAACATGATGTCGGGTTATATTTTCTCCAGATCTTTTTGACGTATCCATCCGACGTTTCCGTCTTCGAGTTCGATTTCGTTCCATTCGCCGATGGTACTTTTAATAAACACTTTCGTACCTTCATGCAGGACAAACAAGTCCATGCCGCTGTTGTCCGGTGAACTTTTGATGGTCACGGTCGGCGCAAAGACGATGGCTCCGTTCCTGTTCTGCAACGCCTGCTTCTGGTTCCATGCAAAGACATTGGCCGTAATCACCAGCGCCAGCAAAACTATGCCGACATAGAAACCGCTCTTTTTTAATATCATTCGTTTAGAGAAGACATAAAATGCCAGACAGCCGATGAACAGCGCGAAACAAATTAACCCGATGGTTGCCCACGTATCAACACGAAACAGGTTTTGCATTGAACGGAACCATGTTATCAGGAAAAATTCGCCTACCGGCTCAATCTTGTCTATTGTCCGCAACTTAGCGACAGTCAGGTTATGACGCAAATCCTTATCGCCCGGATTGATTAGCAGTGCGCGTTCGTAATTTAAGATTGCAGATGCAATCTTGCCTGCCTTGTAATATGCATTTCCCAGATTGTAATAGACTGTATATGAAACGCCATAATTCTTTAAGATATCTTCGTACAGTTCGGCTGCACGGGTATAATTTTCACTGATGTAAGCCGTTTCAGCTTCCTTTAGCATACTTTCCTGTGCCGACAACAGACCATAAGTTAGCGTCAGCATGGACAGCATCAAAAAAAACCTATTTATCCTATTCATAATAATTCATTTTTTTATCGTATTCTCCATTTTGGATATGGCGTCTCTTGTTTGTTTGAACAACTGATCCATGGCGTCCGGAGCATGACTTGGCGCATAGCGGGCAAACTCGCATGTGCTAAGAATATCCATATATTCTTTTGATAAGGACTCATCTACACCATATTTAAAGAGTTCCGCCTCAACATTTTCCTTTGTTAAGGTAGCAAGCGGAATGTTCAGTTTGTCGCTCAAATAACCCCACACGGCGCGAAGTATTTCTTCGTAAAACGCTTCTTTTTTGTGTTCTTTGAGCAGTTTTTCCGCTGCCCTCAATCGCCGTACAGCCGTCTTATTGGCTTTTTTAGTCCGTACCAGAGCAATGTTTGCATTCTCTTTCACTTGTTTACGGTAAATGATGAAAAACAAGATGAAAAGAAGGGCAATGACTGTATACGACAGTACGTAAGTGATTGAACCGAAGAAAATATCCTTGTTCCGAATAAAATGTACATCCGAGACTTTTATGTAACGAATATCTTCTCCGATAAGGTTAAGGCTTTGCCTGTTACTGAAATTGGATATTACCGGAGAGGTCTCCCCTCCTCCACTCTCATCTTTATCTACCTGCAAATTAAATGATTCCGATTCAAGTGTTTTGTACGTTCCCGACTTCGGGTCGAAATAGGAAAACTTCACGGCGGGGATTTCAAAATTGCCTCCATACCGTGGGATTGCCATGTATTCAATGATCTTTGTACCGCTTGTGCCGTTTACCGTTGTTGTTATTTTCGAGTCTACCTTGGGATCGTATATATCAAAATCATTGGGAAAGACGACTTCGGGATTTTTGATCATCTTGATGTTTCCTGTTCCGCTGAGTGTCACTTTAATGGTTACCGCTTCATTTGCTTTTATATGATTGGAATTGATGGTTGCTTTCATCGAATAGTTCCCGACAGCACCCGAAAACGAGGTCTGCTTGCCCGGAGGCAATGGTTTGACGTCGATAGTGGCCGGCCGAGTTACAATTTCTTTATTAAAATCCTGATAGGCAAAAGCATCGTCAAAGAAACTGCGTACGCGCTTTTGCGTCCTGATACGAATGACAGCTTCGAAACGGCCGCTTCCAATCTCTATTTTGCCGGAATGTTGAGGAAACAGGATGGATTGTTTCATTACGGCGGTATTGTAGTTCCGTCCGTTGTAGTTTTCCAACTTCCACTGTACCTGGCCAAGATCGATGTCGTTTACAAAAAAACCTTCAAATTCGGGATATTTCAGATTCGGTATGCTTATCACATTCAAACCTTCTGTCGTCACATAAAGTTTGAAAGTGACAAGGAAACCTTCTTGTTCGTAGACGTTTCGATTCGAGACAATCATGCGCACGAACAAATCGTCGCTTGTGATGTTTCCGGTCGATATACCGCTTTGACCTTGTTCGCCGGGAATTTTAGAATTTGGCGGCAGTACTTTTATTACAAGTGCATTGGAAGTGTATGTCGAATTTTTTACCTTAATGGTTGCAGGAGGCAGATTGAACGTCCCTTCGCTTTTGGGCATCAGGATATATGTAATTGTCAACGAGAATACGCTTGTTGTCGAATTGCCGCTAATCTGCATGTGCCTGCTCGTCGCACTTTGAGGACCCATCAGTACCACAAAATCATCCATGTCGGGTGTACGGAGTTCCGTCGCTTCGGCATTGATTTGATATGTAAGTCTGAATTGTTCGCCCATGGCTACGGCTTCGGGAGCGGAGGCCTTGAAAACCACATCGTCTGCCTTCAACTGCGTACCTCCCGATAACAGGAGGATTGTTAATAAGAAAATGAATCGTTGTTTCATATCTCGTTCGTTGTTATTTTTACCATTGTTTATCCGACCTGCGACGCTGTTGCTGTTTCTGTGCTTGCTTTATTTTTTCCTGTGTATCTTTTTCGTCCTGCAGAAAGGCATCCAGAATCTGTTGGGCATTGTCTTCACTCATTTTTTCGTTTTGCTGTTGTTCTTCCTGCGTTTTTTGCCGATCTTGTTGTTGCTGTTGTTGCTCTTCGTTTTGCTTATTGTCCTGTTGATTCTGCTGTTGTTGCTGTTGGTCTTCATTCTGCTGATTCCGAAGCATTTTTTGCGCCAGAGCAAGGTTATAGCGTGTTTCGTCGTCTTTCGGATTCAGACGCAACGACGCCTTGTAGGCTTCAATGCTTTTGGCATATTCCTGATTACTCATGCCAATGTTGCCGGCTTTGCGTGCGGCAAGTGCAGCCTCCATGCCGATATTGCCCATATTATGGAGAGCCTGCGCAATACGGAGGGTATTCTTTCCCTTATCTTCTTCAATCAGTTGTTCTTTCCTGTCAATCACCAGTTGGTATTGATCGGCGGCTTCGGGAAATTTATGCTGCCTATACAGCGCATTTCCCAAATCGTATGTGCCTTCTACCGAACGGGGATTTACGTCCTTACTTTTACGGTATGCAATTTCCGCTTCGGTGTATTTTTCGCTCCCGTACAATTCGTTGCCTTTACGGATATGCCTGCGCTCCGCTTTCTGTCCGAACGCTATACCAATACATAGAAAACTTGTTATTAATCCAATGAATGTCTTACGGGTTGTCTTCATCATTCCAATTCATTAAGAAAATAATTTTACTTTTCGGAATAATCTGTTCTTACGTTCCAACATCAGAAGTTCGACCACCAGCAATGTCAAGGCGAGCCAAGCCAATACGTGGAACTGTTCGTCGTATTCCGAATAGACTTTACTGTCCATATCGGTTTTGCCCATTTTATTTATTTCGGACTGAAGCGTACGCAAGGCGGCATTGTTGTTTTCGGCACGCACGTAAATACCTTGCCCTGCGGCCGCAATTTCTCTACACATTTGCTCATTCAGTTTCGTTACGACAGTATTTCCTTCACTGTCTTTAAAGAAATTATTTCTGTCGACGGGGATAGGTTCGCCTTGTAGAGAACCGATGCCCACGACATGTACCTTGATATTTTTTTCCGCTGCGTCGGTGGCGGCTTTCACAGCATCTCCTTCATGGTTTTCGCCATCGGTGATAATCAGAATAGTTTTACTCGACGCTTCATTCGGGGTGAAAGAACGCATGGCGAGGTTGATGGCTCTTTCAATCGCCGTGCCCTGCGACGAAACCATCGAGGGATTGATGGACGATAGAAACATCTTTGCAGAGATGTAATCGGATGTAATCGGCAATTGTGTAAAGGCATCACCCGCAAAGACAATCAACCCGACTTTATCGTTCGAAAAACCGTCCGTCATGATGGAAAGCATCTGCTTGGCTTTTTCGAGGCGGCAGGGTTTGATGTCTTCCGCCATCATCGAATTGGATACGTCCAAACAGATTACGATTTCAACGCCCTGCCGCTTGATTGTTTCCAATTTGGAGCCGAATTGCGGCCCCGCAATTACAAATACAATAACCGCTATGGCGCTGAACAGCAACCAAAATTTCGCATGTTGCCTTTTGGGCGATACTTCAGGCATCAGTTGCGAAATCAGTGCGGGATTGCCGTATTTACGGAACGCTTTCCTGTTCGCGAAGATTACATATACATAAAATACTATCAGTACGGGAAGTACCGATAGTAAGTACAGATATTCGGGATTTGCAAAACGAAACATGGCTATTCTCTTTTTTTTATTACGGTATCTTTCTGAATAATGTATATCTAAGCAGCATTTCGAGCAGCAACAATCCGAACACGACAAGCGCCACGTATTTGTATTCTTCCTGTTTTTTACTGTATTCCTGCATGTTTATTTTTGTTTTTTCCATCCTGTCGATTTCGGCATAGATTTCCCGCAGACTGGTGTTATCGGTGGCACGAAAATATTGTCCACCTGTGGTAATCGCTATTTGCTGCAACGTATTCTCGTCAATATCTACGGGAACATTTCTGTAAACGACGCCATTGGCTGTAGGGAAAGGATACGGCGCTTCGCCTTTTTTACCTACTCCGACAGTGTATATCCTGATGCCGAAAGTTTTGGCTATCTCCGCCGCCGTTACGGGAGCGATTTCTCCCCTGTTGTTCGAGCCGTCCGTCAGCAAAATAATGACTTTCGACTTGGCCTGACTGTCCTTGATGCGACTGACGGCATTTGCCACTCCCAAACCGATAGCAGTACCGTCCGTCAGCATGTTTATCATACCGCGATTGATGTCGTTGAATAAATTCAGCAAGATGGCATGGTCAATGGTGAGCGGACACTGTGTGAAACTTTCGCCGGCAAAAATGACTAAGCCGATGTTGTCATTCGGCCGTCCGTTGATGAACGAGGCAGCTACATTTTTTGCGGCTTCGAGCCGGTTAGGTTTCAAGTCTTCCGTAAGCATACTTGCCGAAATATCCATCGCAAGCATAATATCAATACCTTCTGTTGTAGAACTTTGCCAACTGTCGGTGGATTGAGGGCGTGCCAACACTATTATAAGGCAGGCGATGGCAAGCGTCCTCAATGCAAACGGCAAATGGCGCAGATAAACCTTTAATGTCGCCGTTCCCGGCGCATCAAATGCTTGCGAAGACGAGAATTGTATGCTTGCATGATTTTTGCGCATCTTCCATATATACCATCCAATCAATGGTATAAGCAACAACAGCAAATATAAATAAACTGAATTTGCAAATATCATGCCGTTTCCCCTCCTCCGGAATCTGATGTGTTTGTTTCGTTGCCGCCGACTCGTTGCTCCTGCGATTCTTCGGACGGTTTGACAAATTCAATCTGTCTGGTCTGATTAATAAACAAGTAAGCATTTTTCAAACTCAAATCATTCTCATCGGGCAGGGGATGAAGTTTGGCAAATTTCACAAAGTCTGCCAACGATAAAATTTGCCTCAGCGTATCGTTAGCCGACGGGGTATCACTTGCATACCGGAAAGCGTCCAAAGTTTCGTTGGTAGTCATTTCCATGGAGTTAATCCCGTATCGTCTGAAAATGTAATGGCGAAGCGTATCCGTAATCTGCGTATGGTACTCTTTGTTTTTCCCCTGCTGCCATAGTTTCTGCTGCTTGATGGTGTCCAACCGCCTAATGGCTTCTTCATGAGGAAACAAGGGTGGTTCCTTTTTCTTGAGAGGAATCAATGATTTTTTACTTCTCAACCGTTTGACGACATAAATAATGGCAATTACCAGGATGATAATCAATAAAACACTTAAAATAAAAGGATAATAATCCGCCCATACGAGCGATGGTTTCCAGACGTCTTTAATGTCGAAGAACTCGTTCGGGGCATCCGTATTGACCGGGAGGGTCGATACTTTCAGCGCTACCTGCTCGGAGTAAGTCGTATCTCCGTTATCGACCACCATAAAGGGAGGCAACAGATAGAGCGCCGAATCGAAAGAGGTAATCAGAATTTTTTGTTTGATTTCTATCCTGTTATTGCCTATTTCTGTTGTATCGGGTATCGACAGCGATAATATTTCCACGCCTGACATCAACGTATCGGCAGGAAGCGGCCAATAGACCGTCTTTTCCTTGTCGGTCGTAATAGCAAGGTAGAGCGTCGTTTGTTCGCCGATAAGGATTTCGGCAGTATCGATTCTGACGCCAATCTGGCTTTCGAGTGCACCGACATTCGTGCTTTGCCACATCAGTACCGGTAACAATACAAGGCATAATATATGTCTGTTTAATTTCATATTGTTAATTTCGTTTATCGAAAAGTGTGAGCAGCGCTTTCACGTAATCGTCCTCCGTACGTATCGAAACAGAGTTAACCCTGCATTTCTTAAACGAATTTTTCATCTCTTCCTGCCGTCTATGCCACCACGTTTTACAGGCGTCGCGAACACGTTTCGACGAACTGTCTATCCATCGTTCGGCGCCGGTTTCGGCATCTTTTATTTTGACAAGTCCTACTTTCGGCAGTTCCGTTTCGCGACGGTCATATACTTGAATAGCGACTACATCGTGCTTGCGGTTGGCAATGGTAAGGGCATCCTGATAATTATGTGTATCAATAAAATCGGAAATCAGAAATGCCGTACTTTTCTTTTTGATGGCATTGGTCAGGTATCTCAACGCCTGACTGATGTTCGTCTTTTTATCATCGGGATGAAAATCAATCAGTTCGCGTATGATATACAGAATATGCCGTCGTCCCTTCTGCGGAGGGATAAATTTTTCTATCTTGTTCGAGAAGAAGATTACGCCGATTTTATCGTTGTTCTGAATGGCCGAGAATGCCAATGTGGCGGCGATTTCGGTGACTACGTCTTTTTTCATCTGCGAAACAGTGCCGAAATCCTTGCTGCCGGATACGTCAATCATAAGCATCACGGTCAATTCGCGTTCTTCTTCATAAATCTTGATATACGGGCGTACGTAACGGGCGGTCACGTTCCAGTCAATGTCTCTGACGTCGTCGCCAAACTGATATTCGCGTACTTCGCTGAAAGCCATTCCCCTACCTTTGAAAGCGGAATGATATTGACCGGCAAAGACGTTGCGCGAAAGTCCTCGCGTCTTGATTTCAATCTGTCGGACTTTTTTCAACAATTCACTTGCTTCCATTCTTCAAATTCTTGAATTTATTGAATTGTGAGCATTGTCTTATCAGGGAACTTCAATTTTATTCAATATTTCGCTGATGATTTCATCGGCAGTCAGATTATTTGCTTCGGCTTCATAGCTCAACCCGATACGGTGACGCATTACATCGTGACACACGGTACGGACGTCTTCGGGAATCACATATCCTCTGCGTTTGATAAAGGCATAGGCACGGGCGGCAGCGGCAAGGTTGATGGATGCGCGGGGCGATGCGGCAAAGGCAATCATATTTGCAAGATCGGGGAGACCATGTTCGTTCGGGTAGCGCGTAGCAAAAACAATGTCGACGATGTAACGTCCGATTTTTTCGTCCAAATAAACCTCGCGGACAATTTTGCGCGCCTCAAGAATCTTCTGCGTATCCAGCACGGCTCCGGGCGTAATCGTTTCGCCCGAAATGTTCTGACGAATAATCAGTTTTTCTTCTTCCTTGTTCGGGTAATTAATGACAACTTTCAGCATAAAACGGTCGATTTGCGCCTCGGGCAACGGATAAGTACCTTCTTGTTCGATGGGGTTTTGTGTCGCCATTACGAGGAACGGTTCGGGCAATTTATACGTCGTTTCGCCGATGGTTACCTGATGCTCCTGCATGGCTTCGAGCAGTGCGCTTTGCACTTTGGCCGGCGCACGGTTTATTTCGTCCGCCAAGATGAAATTGGCGAAAACAGGCCCCTGTTTCACCAGAAACTCTTCGCTTTTCTGACTGTATATCATCGTACCCACGACGTCAGCCGGCAACAAATCCGGCGTAAATTGTATACGGTTGTACTTGGCCTCAATCAGCGACGAAAGCGTCTTTATGGCCAGTGTCTTAGCCAGTCCGGGAACACCTTCGAGAAGGATATGCCCGTCAGAAAGCAATCCGATCAACAATGATTCGATCAAGTGTTTTTGACCTACGATTACCTGATTCATTCCCATCGTAATCATATTGACAAACGAACTGTTGTTTTCTATCCGCTCATTCAATTCTCTGATATCTACTGTTTGATTCATAAGACTATTATTTAATTTAGTGTTTGTTGTTATTTCTTATTTCCGCATTTTTTCAAATCACAAAATTAAAAACGTATCACCATATGATTTTATTTCGTACCGTTAAATAACACTAACTATTTATATGGCATTTTAAACATACGCCTAATTAAGTCCTGATATGATTTCATCCTGCCTTTTTTGTGCTTTTCGGACAGACGCTTCATTGCCTGCATCAATGTCATAAATGCGATTCTCAGGAATCAATATTTCCATCCCGACAGGAATTCTGTTCGGATTGGCACCTATTCTTGATTTGTTATATTCATATATGTATACCCAAAAAATCTTGTTCCCGTAATATTTCAGCGAAAGTAACGTCAAGCGTTGTCCTTCTGTCATTTTTACTCTGGCTTTTACATCCTTGCCGCTTGACGTGCTTGATTTCGGCGTTACCGGTGTAACGGATTTCGCTTTCTTGGTTTCAGGTGTATTTTCTTTTCCGGCTGATGACGATGGAGTCGATATTTTCGTGACGGCGGCAGGATTTGAACCCGATGTTGCAACGGCCGTTGTATCGGAACCGGACGATGCCGAATCGGGCAAGACCGCCGCTCTGGCTTTTTCATGTGCATCCTTTATTGCATCCGAATCGCCCGGCAAGGCAAACGATTCGCCGCGTACTATCGTACTGCTGTTATGGTTGAAGAAGGAAACCATTTCGTCCGAGAGCAAATACCATATGCCTCCGCCTAAAATCAGCAGCAACAACCCTAAAATGACAAACAGCGGCCATAATGCTTTCTTTCTTGTTTTCGGCATATCTGCTACATATTTTTCATTGAGATCCGATATATTGAAGTCTTTCCGTTTGCTTTCTTCAACACACGGAGATGGAGAGATAACAGTCTGCGGCGGAGCAACAAGCGAGGTTTCGTCGTCGTCCGTTCTTTCCTG
>JAISNP010000104.1 GCA_031276175.1 Tannerella sp. | reverse complement strand
CACGTTTTGTGACCGGCGTTGCGGGAATGTACCGGGTACATTTCCGGTGTCGCAGCCCGGACAGGGATAAAATGCAGTGTCTTTCCCGGAATATTATCCGGACAAAACCGGGAGAGGAATGGAGGAAATGTAACCGTCCAGGGACAATTTCATAAAAACAATTGGAAAGATGGAACCGTCCAGGGACAATTCCGTAAAAACAGTTGGAAATATGTAACCGTCCATGGACGGCAGCTTAAAATCGAAAACAAATCCGCTTCCGCCTGTCCGAAGCGCGAAGAACCGGAAGTGAAGCGTTACGCAAAGCGACGGAAAAATACCCGAATTAAAAACGGGACTGCGACAATTTGAAATACTCATGCGTCCGGGTAATTTGAATAAGTCAATATTAATGCCTATTTTTGTCCCCTGAACAAACATTTTATTTATGATTGATATAAAATACAACACGGAGAAGGAACGACTGCTCCTTCCCGACTACGGGCGCAATATCCAGAACATGGTCGACCATTGCATCACCATTGAAGACCGCAAGGAACGAAACCGCTGCGCGAACACGATAATAAACATCATGGGCAACATGTTCCCGCATCTGCGCGACGTCAATGACTTTAAGCATATCTTGTGGGATCACCTTGCCATAATGTCCGACTTCAAACTGGACGTGGACTATCCTTACGATACGGTAAAGAAAGAAGACCTGCACAAGCGTCCGCCCCGTCTGGCATACGGCAATTACAACATCGCGTACCGCCACTACGGGAAGATGCTGGAACAAATGATAGCCAAAGCCAACGAGCTGGAAGCGGGCGAAGAGCGGAAACAACTCGTCGGGCTGCTGGCCAACCATATGAAAAAATCGTTCATGATATGGAACAAAGATACGGTGGACGACCGCAAAATACTGAAAGACCTGTACGAACTGTCGGACGGTAAAATCAACCTGCACGAAGATTCCTGCAAACTGGTAGACAAAAAAGATATTCAATCTCACAGCGCAAACAGTTTCAAAAAACAGTTCGTGCGCAAGGGCGGCAGATGAGTTCGTTTGTCATAGAAGGAGGACACCGGCTGCATGGGGAAATCACCCCCCGCGGAGCAAAGAACGAGGCGCTTGAGGTAATCTGCGCCGTTTTGCTTACGGACTGCCGGACGGTTATACGCAATATCCCCGACATTCTGGATACCCGGAACCTGATACGGCTGCTTTGCGACATGCGCGTGAAGGTAGACCGTATTGCGGACGATGCGTATGCCTTTCAGGCCGATGCGGTGGATGTTTCCTATCTTGAATCGGACGAATTTATTAACCGGATGACCGCGCTCCGCGGATCGGTGATGCTGGCAGGCCCTCTGCTGGCACGTTTCGGAAAGGCCGTCATACCGCATGTCGGGGGCGACAAAATCGGACGCCGACGGCTGGATACCCATATCTCCGGACTCCGTACACTTGGCGCCGGGCTACGCTACGACGCACAACGACAACTGTACGACATCGACGCCACGTCGCTCCGCGGCGCGTATATGCTGCTCGACGAAGCGTCGGTCACGGGCACGGCCAATATACTCATGGCCGCTACGCTGGCCGAAGGCGTCACTACGATATACAACGCCGCCTGCGAACCGTATATCCAGCAACTTTCCGAAATGCTGAACCGCATGGGCGCGCGCATCACGGGCATCGGCTCCAACCTGCTTACGGTCGAAGGCGTCCCCTCGCTCCACGGCACGGAGCATACCATCCTGCCCGACATGATCGAAGCCGGAAGCTTTATCGGCATGGCGGCCATGACCGGATCGGATATAGTGATAAAAAACACGAACTACGACAAACTGGGCATCATCCCCGACACGTTCCGGCGAATCGGCATCCGTATCGAACGGCATGGCGACGACATTCACGTTCCCGCACACGATTCGTATGAAATCGAAACCTTTATGGACGGCTCAATCATGACCGTCGCCGACGCCACGTGGCCGGGACTGACCCCCGACCTGCTCAGCGTCATCCTGGTCGTGGCCACGCAGGCCAAAGGATGCGTGCTGATACACCAGAAAATGTTCGAAAGCCGCCTCTTCTTTGTGGACAAACTGATAGACATGGGCGCACGGATTATCCTCTGCGACCCGCACCGCGCAACGGTAATCGGGCTGGGCAACCGCATGAGGCTCCGCGCTGCAAAAATGGTCTCCCCCGACATACGCGCCGGCATAGCGCTGCTGATTGCCGCAATGAGCGCCGAAGGCACAAGCCGTATCGACAACATTGAGCAAATAGACCGCGGATACCAGCAAATAGACACCCGCCTTAACGCCCTGGGCGCGCACATCTCGCGAATTTAAACGTATACGCCAAATCATGATACGGAAAGAAGATTTGTTTCAGGCCGGACGCTTCTCAAAGCCTCACGGCGTCAAAGGCGAACTGACGCTGCTGACGGATTTCCCCGTGCCGGAACAGATCAACAGTCCTTACCTGATATGCGACATGGACGGCATCCTGGTACCTTTTTTCACCGAAAGCTACCGCCCGAAAGGAAATGCCTCCGTACTGGTGAAACTGGAAAATGTGGACGACGAAACAACCGCACGCCGCTTTGCAGGCCGGGCGGTGTATTATCCGCGCTCGGCGCAGGTCGGCGGAAGCGCGACGGAAAACGACAACTGGCAGCAACGGACAGGATACGTGCTCGAATCGCAGGACGGCGACGAACTCGGCGTCATCACCGGCGTGGACAACGAAACGGTCAATACGCTGCTGCATGTCGACCGGCACGGAAAAAAATTACTCATCCCGGCCGTAGACGAATGGATTATTTCCGTCGACCGGACGGAAAAAAGAATAACCATGTCTCTGCCCGAAGGACTGACCGATTTACAGTAAGCCGCAGCAATTATGTCGAAAAAAACGTACAAGAAAAAGAAATCGTTCTGGAAACGTGTCCGGTTTAACTACAAACTGCTTTTCCTTAACGAATCGACGCTCGAAGAAGTATGGTCTTTCCGCATTTCGCAACTGTCGGGATTCCTCACCGTACTGCTGTTTGCCTTTTTCCTGATATTCATTACCTCCGTCATTATCATCCGAACGCCGATACGCAACTATCTGCCCGGCTATCTGGATCAGGAGGTGCGAAACGAAATCGTCCGAAACGCCCTGCGCGCCGACTCGCTGGGCGCCGCGTTGCAGATACATTCGCTCTACCTGAAAAACGTATCGGACATTTTAACCGGAAACGTGGCGCCCGATTCCATCCCGTTCCCCGATTCCGTCGATCTCGTCACTGCCGATTACAACATCCGGCGCTCCGAAAAAGAAGACGGATTCGTGAAATCATTCGAAGAAGAAGAAAAATACAGCCTGACGGGATTAATATCCGAACCGGTCGCTACGGAAGGCCTGTTTTTTTACAAGCCGATAAACGGAATCATCTCGTCGCACTACGATAAATCCAAAAACCACAAGGGCGTCGATCTGGTAGCCGCCCCGAAAGAAAGCGTACTGGCTACGCTGGAAGGCACGGTAATATACACGGGCTACGACATCGGATACGGAAACGTGATTGTACTGCAACATAAAAACGGCTTTATTTCCATCTACAAGCACAACGAAATACTGCTGAAAGAAATGGGCGTACATGTGACGGCAGGCGAAGCCATTGCCATCGTCGGAAACACGGGCGAACTGTCCACCGGGCCGCACCTGCATTTCGAACTCTGGTACAAGGGCGAATCCATCAACCCCGAAGACTGCATCGCCTTTTGAGCGCATAAAATATGAAACAACTGGCTATATTAGGTTCGACAGGCTCAATCGGAACTCAGGCGCTTGAAGTCGTCGGCGAACATCCCGACCTGTTCGAAGCATATGCGCTGACGGCCAACAACAATGTGGATCTGCTCATCGAACAGGCGCACCGCTACCAGCCCGAAGTAGTCGTGATTGCCAACGAAAAAAAATACCCCGAACTGAAAGAAGCGCTCGAAGAATTGCCCGTCAAAGTATGGGCGGGAGCAGATGCCATTTCGCAGGTCGTCCGCATGGAACCTGTCGACATGGTGCTCGCCGCCATGGTCGGATATTCGGGATTGCACCCGACCATCTCCGCCATCAAAGCCGGCAAGGCGATCGCCCTGGCAAACAAGGAAACGCTGGTCGTGGCGGGAGAACTGATCACATCGCTGGCAAAAACGCACGGCGCACCCATCCTCCCCGTCGATTCGGAACACTCCGCCATCTTCCAGTGCCTCGCCGGAGAATGGCACAATCCCGTAGAAAAAATACTGCTGACGGCTTCCGGAGGGCCTTTCCGCACAAAAACGCGCGAAGAACTCGCCACCGTCACTAAGGCGCAGGCGCTGAAACACCCGAACTGGACGATGGGCGACAAGGTAACAATCGACTCGGCAACAATGATGAACAAAGGCTTCGAAATGATCGAAGCAAAATGGCTGTTCAACCTCGCGCCCGAACAGATTCAGGTCGTAGTACACCCGCAGTCCGTCATCCACTCGATGGTGCAGTTCCAAGACGGCGCGGTGATGGCGCAACTGGGCGTCCCGGACATGAAACTGCCGATTGCCTACGCACTCGCGTATCCGCATCGCCTGAAAAACAGGACGGCACGTCTGGATTTCCGACGCTACGGGACGCTGACATTCGAAGAACCCGACATGCAGCGATTCCCTAACCTCGCCTTTGCCTTCGACGCCGTGCGCAAAGGCGGAAACATGCCCTGCATACTGAACGCCGCCAACGAAATCGCCGTAGCCGCTTTCCTTCAAGACAAAACCGGATTCCTCCGTATGAGCGACATTATTGAAAAAACGATGCACAAAGCCTCGTTTATCCCAAAACCGACATACGAAGATTATGTCCTGACCGACGGCGAAGCGCGAAAAATTGCAGCGGAACTGACAATAAAATTACGGTAACCGAGTTTTACACATTAACAATATTATTTTATCTACATGGAAGTATTTTTGCTTAAAGCGTTACAATTCATTCTGAGTTTATCCATACTGGTCGTTGTCCACGAATTCGGACATTTCATCTTCGCCCGCATATTCAAAGTCAGGGTGGAAAAATTTTATCTCTTCTTCAACCCCTGGTTCAGCCTCTTCAAATTCAAACCGGCAAACAGCGAAACGGAATACGGCGTCGGATGGCTGCCACTGGGCGGATACTGCAAAATCGCAGGCATGATAGACGAGTCGATGGACAAGGAACAGATGGCGCAGCCGCCTCAACCCTACGAATTTCGCTCCAAACCGTCGGGACAACGCCTGCTCATCATGATCGCCGGCGTACTGTTCAACTTCATCCTTGCACTGTTTATTTACTCAATGATTCTTTTCGCAGGAGGCGACACCTACCTCCCGCTTAAAAACATAAAAATGGGCATGACTTACGGCGACACGTTCAAAAGCATAGGCTTTGAAGACGGCGACATCCTGCTTAAAGCGGACGACAAAGAGTTGGAACGTTTGAATACCGACGCTTTCCGCTCGGTAGTCGAAGCCGATGTAGTGACGGTACGCCGACGCGACGCCGAACTGGGCATTGTAATCCCCGACGACATGATGCAGCGCGTCATGCGCGACAAACACTTCTTCGCCGTCGCGCGCTACCCAATGGTCGCCGAACAGTGCGACGGCGACAACTCCCCCGCCGCGCTGGCCGGCATCCGCCGCGGCGACACGATAATCTCCATCAACAAAGTAATGACCCCGACGGTCTACGACGTGAGCGAACAACTCGAAAAAAGAAAAAACCAACCCGTAACCGTAGGCATCAATCGCGACGGCGAATCCCTGCTGTTGACCCTGCACACCGATTCCGCCGGCAAAATGGGACTGTTTTTCCAGTCCCCCTACCAACTCTATCCCACCGTGACGCTCAAGTATGGCTTCTTCGACTCCTTCCCCGCCGGTATCCGCCTCGGGCTGAATACGCTGAAAGGATACGTGAACGACATGAAATACGTCTTCACCAAAGAAGGCGCATCGTCTCTGGGAGGATTCGGCGCCATCGGCAGTCTCTTTCCCCCGACCTGGGACTGGCGTGCGTTCTGGATGACTACCGCCTTCCTCTCCATCATCCTGGCCTTCATGAACATATTGCCCATTCCCGCGCTGGACGGCGGGCATGTCCTGTTCCTCATCTACGAAGTGGTAACTCGCCGCAAACCCAGCGACAAGTTCCTCGAATATGCACAAATAGCAGGAATGATCATACTGTTCGGGCTGCTCATCTATGCCAACGGGAACGACCTCTTCCACTTTTTCTTCAATAAATGACGCCGGCTTGACGAAGCCCCTCCGCTTCGACAACAAATACCTTTAACGACTGTCGGGTGCATTGCCCGATACCGAAAGGACGAACGTACCCCGTGCGGGCGAGATTTCATCTCGCTCGCACGCTCCGTGCGGATTCCATCCGTCGCCCTCCCCTTCTGCCCGCCGAGCCATCATCTCCGCCATACATCATCTCTTTTATCCCGGCTAAGTGCGATAAATTATCCGAATCCTTTCTTGCACGCATAGCTTTCTCGCCGCCACGCGGAAATATTTCCGCGCCACTTGGAAATATTTCCGCGTCGCCTGGAAATATTTCCGCGTCGCCTGGAAATATTTCCGCGTCACTTGGAAATATTTCCGCGTCGCCTGGAAATATTTCCGCATCACCTGGAAATATTTCCGCGTCGCTTGGAAATATTTCCGCGTCGCCTGGAAATATTTCCGCGTCACCTGGAAATATTTCCGCGTCGCTCGGAAATATTTCCGCGTCTTTATTTGCCCGAAGAAAATATATCTGCTATCTTTGCACAATGAGATTGAAATTGTTTATCCTGTAAAATCAAAGCAATGGGTATAAAATCAAATTACATTCCCCGAAAAGATATGGACCTGATGGCTTGGAGCGCCAATTTCACTGCGTTTGTGGTCAAAAACGCTTCTGCATGGGGTATTCCCCCCGATGAAACTTCCGGCCTGCAAATAGCCGACTCAACCTTTGCCGCACTTCTTGCGCAGGCCGACGGTCCGAATAGAAGCCCC
>JAISNP010000095.1 GCA_031276175.1 Tannerella sp. | reverse complement strand
AAAGCAAGGTATTTGCAGAAATGGACTTAACGAAAATTACCCTGCACGTTCCCTCCGGCACGGCGGCGCGTTACCGGGCTGCCGACGGCTGGAAGGACTTCGGGAAGATTGTCGAACAGGAAACAGGCCGGGAAGCAGCCGGTTCCGGGCAGAGCGGAACGGCAGGAAACCTCAAGTGGTCGCTTTCCGGCGAAACACTTACCATCAGCGGGAACGGGGCGATGCCGGATTATTCCGAAGATAACAGCTCTCCGTGGAATCCTTTTAGAGAAAATATAACTGCTGTGATAATCAAAAACGGCGTGACAAGTATTGGCCATTTCGCTTTTCCCGAATGCACTAACCTGACGTCTGTTACCATTCCCAATTCGGTCACGACGATTGGGGGAGAAGCTTTTGGACGTTGCTTAAGTCTGACGTCCGTAACCATTCCCAATTCGGTCACGACGATTGGGATTGGCGCTTTTTGGGATTGCAGCAGCCTTACGTCCGTTACCATTCCCAACTCGGTCACGACGATTGGGGGGGTCGCTTTTTTAAATTGCCACAGCCTGAAGTCCGTAACCATTCCCAATTCGGTCACGACGATTGGGGAGGGCGCTTTTTGGGGTTGCAGCAGCTTGAAAGACATTACCGTCAAATGGACGAGGCCGCTTGGAAGCAATGTATTTTCCCGCGTAGACTTAACGAAATGTACCCTCCACGTCCCTTCCGGCACGGCGGCGCGCTACCGGGCTGCCGACGGCTGGAAGGACTTCGGGAAGATTGTCGAACAGTGAACGTTGCCGGAAAGGAATTATTGAAACGGAATTGTCGGGGCAAGACTGTTGGGGCGAAACTGTTGGGGCGAGGTTCACACCTCGCCCTTTCTATTTGACGGATTCCATCCGTCGCCTGTGCGGGATGGAATCCCGCGAAATAGCACAGACGAGATAGAATCTCGTCCGAACGGGATGGTATGCAACAATTAACCGCTAATCACTAACCACTCATACCTCCCCTTCCGCCTATTTTCGCCCGCCTGTGTATAATCCCGGAGATTTTATGTACTTTTGTAAAAAAATTGAATGTCTCATGCTAAAAGCAAAAAGGTGTAAAACGGCTTGTATGCTGGCATTATGGTTTTCGGCGATAACCGTTTGTGCGCAGTACGAAGTGGGGGGCGGGAAAGGCGAACCGCTGCTTGCCGCCGACAATACGCTCCACCGTATCCGCGTCTATCTCGTGAACGGTACGGAAGGCCTGACGCTTCGCTACACCTCCGCCACTTCCTCTCACCGGTGGTTTCGCTATGCGACGCGCGCCTCCGAAGCCGAACCTGTCTCGGCGTCGAGGCAGGGCAATACTTCGACCGTAGATCATCCCGAAACGGGATACGGCTATTTCGTACAGGACGGGGAGAATTACGCCATGTCCGACTTCATCTGGATTATTGATTACGCCGAATATCCCGTGCAAATCCGCAATCTGCACGCGGGCGAAAGCGGCGATCCCTGCATAGCCCTCCGCCTGAACGGCGAAGACGCGACGGCGCCGTTGACCTACCGCACGCCGGGAGGGACGGAGACCGTGCTGCGCCGCAGCTACGAAGTAAGCTACATGACGCAGGTATGGCACGAAAACAGCCGCGCGTTTATGTCCGTAATGAGAATCGACACCCTCGAAGGCGATCCCCTCGGCCGGTCGCTTGCGCCGCCGCTCGAAGATACGGAAATACAACTCTCCGGCGACCTCTTCGCCCGGCACTTCGGGATGGAAAAAACGTTTTCCACGAACCTGTATCAGGCCGTCGCCCTCGAAGTACATGCCGACACAACGACCCTCACGGACGGGGGGACGAACATGCAGGCCGACGGAAACGCAATACTCGCGCCCGCCCACGTCCGGTTCGCAGCCCATGCCAATACTCCCGCAGCATCTCTTTTCATCTGGCAGATATATCGTAGCGACGATACCGAAAAACCGCTCGTGCGCTTCACCGGCGCCGAGGTGGAATACACCTTTGCACTGGCGGGCGACTACATCGTCCGGCTGGAAGTAAGCGACCGCACGGGGGCTTGTACCAACACGGAGCATACATATAATATATCCGTCACCGAAACGGTAGTGCTCGTGCCGAACGCCTTCACGCCCGAAGGCTCGCCGGGCGTCAACGACGAATTTAAGATCGTCTACAAATCCGTTTCGCGCTTCAGATGCACCATCTTCAACCGCTGGGGAGCCGAATTGTTCCGGTGGACAGACCCGTCGAAAGGATGGGACGGCAAATACCGCGGCAAACTCGTGCCGGCAGGCGCATACTTCTACGTCATCGAATATACGGGCACGGACGGCAAAACGCATAAAAAAACAGGAGACATCAACGTAATACGTTCAACAAAATTCAAAACAACAAAAGAATAAAAGAAAATGAAATGTCCCGGCAAAACAATCGGCTTCACGGCAGGCGGCGCAATATGCCTCGCCGCCATATTCTTTGCAGGATACAACGATTCGAGCAACACGACGGTTGAAACGCCTCCCCCCGCGTTACGCGCCGTGACTACCTCTCCCGACATACCCCCGCAAATCACTTTCTGCGGCGAAACGGTCGACCTCGCACGCTACAACCGCCGCGAAGGCATGGATCGCGAGTTGAGCAGCTTCGCCTACTACCACTCCACCACCATGCTGCTGCTCAAACGTGCAAACCGCTATTTCCCCGTCATCGAACCGATATTGAAAGCGCACCACATCCCCGACGATTTCAAATATCTGGCCGTCATCGAAAGCAACCTCGACCCCACAGCCGTCTCTCCCGCCCGCGCAAGAGGTTTGTGGCAATTTATGGAATCGACCGCAAAAGAATACCGGCTGGCCGTCACGCCTACCGTCGACGAACGATACAACATACGACGCTCCACCGAAGCCGCCTGCAAATACCTTAGCGAAGCCTACGACAAATACGGCGACTGGCTGCTGGTAGCGCTTTCGTACAATGCCGGTATGGGGCGCATCTCGTCCGAATACGACAGGCAACACAGGCCGGCGGCAACGGACATGTGGCTGGTCGAAGAAACCTCGCGCTACATCTACCGCATCTTCGCCGTCAAGCTGATCTTCGAAAATCCTTACAAATACGGCTTTGCCATGAACGCCCGCAACCTCTACAAATCCATCCCCTGCGACGAAGTGACCGTAAGCGAAGACATTCCCGACCTGGCCGATTTCGCCGCAGGATACCAACTCACGCTCTCCGACTTGAAACGCTTCAACCCGTGGCTGAAAGACACCCGGCTCAACGTCGAAAAAAATACCTACGTCATACTGATTCCCCGCATAGAACACCTGAGATACGACAACCCGGACGAAACGACGGTGCACGATCCGCGATGGGTAGAACAAAACTAAAAATAACGACGCATGTCCGTAAGCAGAAAAAAAATATCCGAAAAAGGCAACATCTCCGTTATGGGAGCGCGAGTGCATAACCTGAAAAATATCGACGTAGACCTCCCCCGCAACAAATTGTCCGTTATCACCGGTATGAGCGGAAGCGGAAAATCGTCGCTGGCTTTCGATACGATCTTCGCCGAAGGACAACGCCGCTACATCGAAACCTTCTCGGCCTATGCGCGCAATTTCCTCGGCAACATCGAACGTCCCGACGTGGACAAAATCTCCGGCCTCAGCCCCGTCATTTCCATCGAACAGAAAACGACAAACAAAAACCCCCGCTCGACCGTAGGCACAACTACCGAAATATACGACTTCCTCCGCCTGCTCTACGCCCGCGCCGGCGAAGCCTATTCCTATCTGAGCGGCGAAAAAATGGTGAAATACACTGAAGAGCAGGTGCTGGAACTCATCCTGAAAAATTACGACGACAAACGAATCTTCCTGCTCGCACCCCTCGTGCAAAACCACAAAGGACACTATAAGGAACTTTTCGAAAATATACGTAAAAAAGGATACCTCTACGTGCGTGTGGACGGCAGGATACAGGAGATAACCCGCGGTCTGAAACTCGACCGGTACAGGATGCACAGCATCGAAGTGGTCGTCGACAAGATGAAAGTAAGCGCTACCGACGATGAGCAACGCCTGAAAAACAGTTTGCGTACAGCCATGAAACAGGGCGACGGCCTCGTGCTCCTCGTCGATGCGGATACAAACAAAGCACGCTATTACAGCCGTCGCCTGATGTGCCCCGTCACGGGAATTTCGTACAGCGAACCGGCGCCGCACAACTTCTCCTTCAACTCGCCGCACGGCGCCTGCCCGCGCTGCAGGGGACTGGGGCAAATCAACCTGCTGGACATGAACAAAATCGTGCCCGACCCTTCGAAGAGCATCTACAACGGCGGCATCGTCGCACTCGGAAGCCACAAAAATTCGCTTATCTTCTGGCAGATAGAATCAATATGCCGCAAATACGGCATGAACATCAGAACGCCCATCCGCGACATTCCCGAAGAGGCCATCGACGAAATCATGAACGGTACGGGCGAACGCCTTGTCATCAAAAACGAGTCGCTGAGCGCTTCGAAGCATTTCCTTTCCTACGAAGGCGTAGTAAAATACATCATGATGCAAAAGGAAAGCGACTCGTCGGCCTCGGCGCAGAAGTGGGCCGAACAGTTTGTCAGCATGGGCGTATGCCCCGAATGTAACGGTCAACGCCTCAACAAGGAGGCGATGCACTACCGCATTGCAGGAAAGAATATCACCGAAGTGGCCGAAATGGACATCGTCGAATTGGGAAAGTGGATCGACGGACTCGAAAAACAACTCTCTCCCAAGCAGCGGCGAATCGCGGCGGAGATACTGAAAGAAATCCGTTCGCGCCTGCATTTCCTGCTCGACGTCGGGCTGGAGTATCTTGCGCTTAACCGTGCCTCGGCGACGCTCTCCGGCGGCGAAAGCCAGCGCATCAGGCTGGCCACCCAAATCGGCAGCCGCTTAGTGAACGTCCTCTACATCCTCGACGAACCGAGCATCGGGCTGCACCAGCGCGACAACATGCGGCTGATACGGTCGCTGAAAGCCTTGCGCGACATGGGCAATTCGGTCATCGTCGTCGAACACGACAGGGAGATGATGCTCAACGCCGATTACGTGGTCGACATGGGGCCAAAGGCCGGGCGGCTGGGCGGTGAAATCGTCTTTGCCGGCACGCCCGCCGAGATGCTCGCCGCCGGCACCCTTACCGCCTCGTACCTGAACGGGAAAACAATCATCCCCGTACCCGCCCGCCGACGCACGGGAAACGGGAAACTGCTGACGGTGAAAGGCGCCGCCGGAAACAACCTGAAGAACGTAGACGTATCTTTCCCGCTCGGAACGCTGATATGTATCACGGGCGTTTCGGGCAGCGGAAAATCGTCGCTTATAAACAGTACGCTGCGACCTGCCCTGAGCCGACACTTCTACCGCTCGATTGAAACGCCCCTGCCGTACGAAACCATCGAGGGCATCGAACACATAGACAAAATCGTCGGCGTAGACCAGTCGCCCATCGGTCGCACGCCGCGCAGCAATCCCGCCACTTATACGAACGTATTTTCCGACATCCGCAACTTGTTCGTCAACCTTCCCGAATCGAAAATCAGGGGATACAAGCCGGGGCGGTTTTCGTTCAACGTATCGGGCGGACGGTGCGAGACGTGTAACGGCAACGGCTACAAAACCATCGAAATGAACTTCCTTCCCGACGTGCTGGTTCCCTGCGAAGACTGCCACGGCAAACGCTACAACCGCGAAACGCTCGAAGTGCGCTTCAAGGGCAAATCCATCGCCGATGTGCTGGACATGACCATCAACATGGCAGTGGAATTTTTCGAAAATATCCCTTCCATCTACAACAAGATAAAAGTACTGCAGGAAGTGGGACTGGGATACATTCGGCTGGGACAGCCGTCGACCACGCTTTCGGGCGGCGAAAGCCAGCGCGTGAAACTGGGCGCCGAACTGGCCAAACGCGACACGGGACGCACCCTCTACGTGCTCGACGAGCCTACCACGGGATTGCATTTCGAAGACATTCGTGTGCTGCTCGGCGTGCTCGACAGGCTGATAGACAAGGGCAACACCATCATCGTCATCGAACATAACATGGACGTCATCAAATGTGCCGATTACATCATCGACATGGGGCCCGACGGCGGTCGTCACGGTGGTAAAATCGTCTTCGCCGGCACGCCCGAAGAAATGGTGTCGGCCGGCAGCGAAAGCGTCACCGCTCCTTTTGTCCTGGCAGAACTGGAAACGGCAAAAAAATGGCGGCAGGAAATGAAAAAGGACGAAGAAATAAACGGCGCACCCGAACAATGAGGTTCTATGGACGACGCCATTATTTTGTATATCCTCCGTTTCCTGCTCGGCGAACATGTCCCGCCGGACGCAGGCCTTCCGGTAGCCTACACTTCCGACGCGACAAAGTTTCGTTCCTGCAAAATCGCGATTATCCCGTCCGGCTTTTTCGATGCACACGTATACGGTACTCCCGCATCCATCCCCCGTCTGCCGCTACGACAAATAGAAGGCGTGCCCATACTTTTCGGCCGTCCGCAGATTGAGCGGGCAGGCGATACGCTTGTCGTTCACGCCGACCTTGTCGCAAGCGCCTATTTCCTGCTGAGCCGTTACGAAGAAATCGTGCGGCGGCGGGTACGCGATGTGCACGGACGTTTTCCGGGACGCGAATCGTTGCCTTTCAAGGCCGGATTTATCTCCCGCCCCATAGTGGACGAATATGGCCGCCTGCTTGCGAAATGGCTCCGGCAAAGCGGAGCGCCGGTGAACGAGCCGCCGCAAGTGATCCGTCATGTCCACCTGACGCACGATGTGGACGAGCCTTTTTCCTGCCGTTCGTGGCGGAACGTGGCGCGGGGCATAGTCGAGGGCAAGCACATTGTCTCCCTGCTCCGCTCCAAATTCGGTAAACCGGAAAACGACGTCTGCTACACGTTCCCCGGGATGCTCGGCAAAGACGCTTCCGTCCGGGAAGAGCTGGGCGAAGACCGGTGCAGCATCCGCTTCTTTCTGAAAGCAGGAGGAACCACCCGCCAGGACCGCCCGCGCTATAATCTGCACGACCGTGACATGCGGCAACTCCTCCGCCTGATTGCCGCGCACGGCGCAACGGTCGGCCTGCACGCCGGTTACGGGGCAGGGATGAATCCTGCATTGATTGCAAAAGAAAAACGGCGTCTGGAAACGGCGCTGGGCAGGGAAATTACGTCCAACCGCCATCATTTCCTTGCCTCGCGCGAACCGGAAGACATGACTGCGCTCGAAACGGCAGGCATCACGGACGACTTTACGATGGGATATGCCGACGTGGCCGGATTCCGCTTAGGGACATCGCGTCCGGTACGGTGGATAAATGCTTCGACCCGGACGCTCTCGCGCCTCATCCTGCATCCGCTTACCGTAATGGATTCAACCCTGTCCGAAAGCAAATACATGGGACTGGCTGCCGGAGAAGCGCAGGAATACTGTTTCCGCCTGACGGAAGAAACAAAAAAGGCTCGCGGCGAACTCGTACTGCTCTGGCACAATACATCCGTAGTCGAGGGAGCAGGCTATCACATGGATTTATATAACCGCTTACTGGATAAAATCGCCCAACAATGAAAATCATCACGATTATCGGCGCCCGCCCGCAATTCGTCAAGGCCGCGATGGTCAGCAGAGCCGTCATGCAACGTAAAGACGCAGGAATAAAAGAATATATCCTCCATACGGGGCAGCATTACGATACGAACATGAGCGATATTTTTTTCAAGCAATTAGACATTCCGCAACCTACGTGGCAATTGCATTGCGGAGAGGGAAGCCACGCAAGCATGACGGCGCAGATGCTGGTCGAAATCGAAAATATCCTGCGTACAAACACCTTCGATTATGCACTGGTCTACGGCGATACCAATTCAACGCTTGCCGGCGCTCTGGCAGCGGTAAAACTGCATATTCCCGTAATACATATAGAAGCCGGGCTGCGCAGTTTCAACAAACAGATGCCGGAAGAAATAAACCGCATCCTGACCGACCACGTATCAACGCTACTCTTCTGCCCGACCGCCGCCGCCGTCCGCAACTTGCATCGCGAAGGCATCAACGAAGGCGTTTACCATGTCGGCGACGTGATGTACGATGCTGCGCTCACCTTCGGCCGGATAGCGCGGCAACACTCCCGCATCCTCGCTTCGCTGAATCTGAATCCCAGGAAATTTTATTTGTGTACAATTCATCGCGCCGAAAACACCGACGACAGCGAGCGGCTGACTTCCATCATCAGGGCATTGATTGATATTGCGACCGACTTCCCTGTGGTATTGCCCTTGCATCCGCGAACGCGAATATGCCTCGAAAAATACGGTCTCCTGCCCGCAATTGCCTCCTGCCCGTCTCTGAGACCGATTGAACCGGTCGATTATTTCGACATGGTGATGCTCGAACAAGAGGCCGCCGCCATTCTGACCGATTCGGGAGGTGTGCAAAAGGAAGCCTTTTTCCATCGCACGCCCTGCATCACGCTGCGCGACGAAACGGAGTGGACGGAAACCGTCGATTGCGGATGGAATCAACCGGCAGGCTGGCGGACGGAAAATATTATCCGCTGTCTGCATACCGTCACCGTCACCCGTAAAACGGATATTCCGGAATACGGATCGGGAAATGCCGCCGGAGAAATTATTGACATCATACTGGGAAATGAAAAATCGGAATAATCGCAGAACGATGAAAATCCTGATCATGTGCGACCTTTTTCCCCCTGCTTTCGGGCCGCGAATGGGATATTTGTGCAAATATCTCAAGCTAAACGGCATAGAATCCATCGTGGTCACGGAATATAGCAGGGACAATACTTTCGCATTTTTGCAGGGAGATACGGACGTCGTCCGCGTCCTGTTTTACAAATCGGAAAACAGCGCGGGTAATTTCTCCGAATGGATAAAGATTTTCCTGCTCGACCTGTTTTTCGGCTACAAAAACCGCCGGATGTATCGCGAGGCGCTCCGACTGACCCGTACAAGCCGCTACGACCTGATCCTGTGCAGCACGTACCGCCTTTTTCCCATGCCCGCCGCCTGCCGTATCGCAAAAAAAATGCGCCTGCCGCTGGTTGTAGATTTACGGGACATCATAGAGCAGTTTTCGGGCAACGAGTTTATCGGACACACCTTGCCGCGTGCGGGCGGACTGGAACGCATCGTCGCCGCGCTTTTCAAAAGGGCAAGCCTGATACGGCGCAACCGCATCCTTCGCAGGGCTGCCCACGTGACGACCGTATCGCCGTGGCATACGGCGCTTCTTGCCCGCTACAATCCTCACGTATCGCTTATATACAACGGCTTCGATCCCGACGTCTTTTATCCCGCAACGGCGGAGTGCGAACGGTTCTACATCACGTACACCGGACGGCTGCTCAGTCTCCGGCTGCGCAATCCCGCACTGCTGTTCGAGGCTGTCGGGATGCTTGCCGACGAGGGAATCATCCATCCCGAAAAGTTCCGCATCCGCTGGTTTACGGACGAGAAGTCGCGCCGACTCCTGCAACAGGAAGCCGCAAAATATCCCGTGACCGAATTTATGGAATACCACGAATACGTGCCTGCAACCGAAGTCCCGGCAATCCTGAACGAAAGCGCCGTCATCCTGCTGCTTGCCAACAAATCGGGCGACAAGGGGCCGAAAGGCGTCATGACGACCAAGTTTTTTGAAGCGCTGGCCGTAGAAAGACCCGTCCTCTGCGTACGCGGCGACGAGGGTTGCCTCGAAGAAACTATTCGCCGCACACGTTCGGGACTGTCGGCGCACGACGTGCAGGAAACGCGACGGTTCATCGAAGCACATTACCGCCGTTGGCTTGCCTCCGGACGGACGACGGTCGATGTCGATCGCGCCGAGATAGAAAAATTTTCCCGCAAGGCACAGGCCGAACAGTTCATACGCCTCTTCGAACAAATACTGAATGTCGATGGATAAAATACTGAACGTCGTCTCGCTGAATATCCCGTGGCCTGCCAACTACGGCGGAGTCATTGATATTTACTGCAAAATAAAGGCGCTGCACGACTGCGGCGTGCGAATCATCCTGCACTGTTTCGAGTACGAACGTCCGCGGGCGGCCGCACTCGCAGAGGTTTGCGAAGAGGTGCACTATTATCGGCGGAGGACAGGGCTGCTGCCGAACATTACGTTGCTGCCCTACAACGTGTACAGCCGTAAAGACACGCGACTGATCGACAACCTGCTGAAAAATGACTGCCCGATCCTGTTCGAGGGGCTTCATTCCTGCTATTATCTGAAGGACGAGCGACTGAAAAACCGCTTCAAAATATTCCGGGTATGCAACATCGAACATGACTATTATCACGCCGTCGGACGGGCGGAAAGCAACCTCTTGAAAAAATGTTTCTACCACATCGAAGCCATGCGGTTCAAACGCTTTCAGAAGCAGGCGATACATGCGGAACTGATTCTGGCCATTTCGACGGCAGACCGCGACTGTCTGCAACGCACGTTCCCGCACAATCGCGTGGAGTTTGTACCCGGATTCCACGGAAACAAACGCATCACCGCTACGGAAGGACAATCGGACTACATCCTTTATCACGGCAAACTGTCGGTAAAGGAGAACGAAAAGGCGGCAATCTATCTTATCGAAAACGTATTCGCCAAACTGTCCTCCCGCTGCATCATTGCGGGAATGAATCCCCCCTCCGCAATCCTGAACGCCGCCGGACGGTATCCGCACATCAGCGTCGAGGGCAACCCGACCGTCGAACGTATCGACGCCCTTATCCGCGAAGCGCAAATAAACCTCCTCGTTACCTTTCAGCGCACGGGATTGAAACTGAAACTGCTGAATAGCCTGTTTGCCGGACGCCATACGGTCGTCAACTCGCCCATGCTTGCAGGAAGCGGACTGGATTCGCTTTGCTTCATAGCCGACACGCCCGACGAAATGATACGCCTCTGCCGCGAACTGATGCAAAAACCCTTCACCCCGGATTGTATCCGGAAGCGGCAGGCATTGCTGTTCCCCGCCTTTTCAGACGAATACAATGCCGGACAGATTGTAAGAATGATTTATGGACGGTGAACAGCGCATCCCCGACAGTTGCGTATCAGCAGGATTATTGTCGAAAGGAGGGATGTTTTTTGCGTAATTCGTACGCATGTTTTCGACGCCGGCGGACGCCTGCCGCCGGAACGGTTTCATCCGGAAACTAAAGACACGCTAAGCATTTTTCTCCTTGCGGGCTTTATAAGCAAGGTATTCCCGCGCGCAAAGCTCCAGTTGCGCATACCATTCCTTCCCGAATTTGCGAATCAACGGTTCGCGCAGGAAACGGTAGAGGGGCATCCGCAGGTGCTCGCCCGTCGTTTCGGCAGCGCGGCATATCTTCCAGCGATGAAAATTGACGGCCGTACAAGTATTGTATCGCGAGATGCGGACGGGATACAAATGGCATGAGAGGGGTTTAAGAAAGAGAATCCGTCCTTCGCGGAAGGCTTTCTCGATGGCGCACCGGCAAATGCCGTCCGCGTCGCAGCAGGTGAAGACGCAGTTTTTCCCGTCGACGATGGAAGTCACTACCTCGCCTTCCGCATCAATGTATCCGACGCCCTGCCTGCGGATAACCTCCTGCGCCGCGGGCGAAAGGTCGTTCCACACCACGGGCAGTATTTCCTTCAACATATCAAATTCTTCCTTTTCGAGCGGCGCGCCCGCATCGCCTTCAATGCAACATGCGCCACGGCAATGCGCCGTGTCGCAGGCGAAAAACCGTTCTATCAGGTCAAGACTGACCAGCGTGTCGTTGATTTGGAGCACTGACGAAAAGAATCAGCCGATCAGGTTACGCCCCGTCATTTCCGCCGGTTGCGCAAGGCCGAGTATGTGGAGAAGCGAGGGCGCCACGTCGGCCAGGATACCGTCGGATACGCCGGCGGATGCGTCGGCGGAAACGTATACGAAAGGCGCCGGATTGAGCGAGTGAGCCGTGTTGGGCGAGCCGTCCTCATTCAGCGCATGGTCGGCATTGCCGTGGTCGGCGATGATGACGACCCCGTATCCGTGAGCCTTTGCGGCCTCAACCGTGTCGCGCAGGCAGGCATCGACGGCAACGACGGCCTTCTCAATGGCGGCATACACGCCCGTATGCCCGACCATGTCGCCGTTGGCATAGTTGCAGACGATGAAATCGTATTGCTCCGTCGCGATGGCTTCGACCAATTTGTCTTTCACCTCAAAGGCGCTCATCTCCGGCTTAAGGTCGTATGTCGCCACTTTAGGCGACGGTACCAGTATGCGGTCTTCGCCGTCGAAAGGCGCTTCGCGACCGCCGTTGAAGAAAAACGTCACGTGCGCATATTTCTCCGTCTCGGCGATGTGAAGCTGTTTCAGATTCAGACCGGACAGATATTCGCCCAGCGTATTGTCGACGTTATCTTTGTCGAAAAGCACATGCAGGCCTTCGAACGTAGCGTCGTAAGGTGTCATGCAGAAATATTGCAGCCCCGGAACGATACGCATCCCTGCTTCGGGCATGTCGCGCTGCGTCAGGGCGACGGTCAGTTCCTTGGCACGGTCGTTGCGGAAGTTAAAGAAGATCACTACGTCGCCTTCTTCGATGACGGCCGTCGGTTTCCCGTTCTCCACGTGTACGACGGGTTTGATAAATTCGTCCGTGACGCCTTCGGCATACGATTCCTCCATTGCCGTAACCATACATTCCGACGGCTTGCCGACGCCTTTGACCAGCAAGTCGTATGCTTCTCTGACACGTTCCCAGCGCTTATCGCGATCCATGGCGTAGTAGCGTCCCACGATGGAGGCTATCTTCCCGCCCGTTTTAGCCAGATGTTTTTCGAGCTGTTCGATGAATCCTTTCCCGCTGCGGGGATCGGTATCGCGCCCGTCTGTAAAGCAGTGGACGTACGACCGGTCGATGCCGTATGTGTGCGCAATTTCCGTCAGTTTGAACAGGTGTTCCATCGAGCTGTGCACGCCGCCGTCGGAAACCAGTCCGAGGTAATGAATCTGTTTCCCCTGCGTCCGGGCATATTCGAAGGCTTGCTTGATTCCGGGGTTGTCAAGGATGGAATTGTTGCGGCAGGCAATATTTATTTTCACCAAATCCTGATAAACGATCCGGCCTGCGCCGATATTCAAGTGTCCCACTTCGGAGTTGCCCATCTGCCCGTCGGGCAATCCGACGTGCTCGCCCGAAGCCTGCAACTGCGAATGGGGATAATTCGCAAGCAGATAATCCCAGTACGGCGTGGGCGTGCAACGTATCACATCGTCTTTTCCCCCGTCGCCGATACCCCAGCCGTCGCATATGATCAATAATGCTTTTTTGTTCATGATTCAATTTATTATGTTACCGATACACGGTATAAAACGTCAAATTACGCGGCAAAGATACGAAAAACGGGACGAAAATATGTCGGAAAGCATTATTTTTGCGGCTCGGATATGGAGAAAACGGTTTATATCGAAGGACTGGGCGAGGTTGTTTTCCATCGCAATCCGCGGGCGAGGCGCTACATACTGCGCGTCAAAGACGGACGTATATTTGCGACCATACCTCTGTTCGGGAGTGAAAAAGGCGCGCTTGCCGTCGTCGCGGAAAATCGCGCGGAACTGCGCCGGCTGATGGATGCGGCGCCGAAATACACGCTGCTGAACGAAGAAACCACGTGGCAGATACCGGCTTTCAGGCTGCACATTTTCCGCACGTCGCGGGCTAACTTCTACATGACGCTCAAAGAAGGCGTGCTGCATATTGCCTGTCCCGGCGATACCGACTTCAAAGACGACCGCGTACAGCAACTTCTGCGGCAGATGCTGAAGAAAGCGCTTCGCCGCGAAGCCGAACGCGAACTGCCCGCGCGACTTGATGCGCTGGCCGAACGGCACCGCCTCCGGTATACGGACGTAAAGATTCGCGACACGAAAACGCGCTGGGGCAGTTGCTCCTCGCAGAAAAACATCAGCCTGTCGCTCTCTCTGATGCTGCTTCCCGCACATTTAATCGACTACGTCCTCTTGCACGAACTGTGCCATACGGTTGAAATGAATCACGGACGTCGCTTTCATCAACTCATGGAGCAGCTCACGGGCAACCGTTCGCAAATCCTGCGCCGCGAACTGAAAGCGTTTAAGCCGTTTCATTAATCCCTGTCGGCTAAAACCCAATCACCGGATTAAGAAAAAAAATAACGAAACGGCGTCCGTGATTGTTGAAAATTCGTGCGAATACGATGCAAATACGCACGAATTCGACGTAAATACGCACGAATTCGGCGCAAATTCATGTGAATATTACGCGAACAGGCATGTATGCCTGACGGCAATCCTGCAGGTTAATAATCGTTCAACCAAATAATAATCATGTCAATACATCGAACTGCGCTTCACAAGCCCGATGCCGGACGCATCGCAGAATTGCAAAAAAAATACAGGGATTGCTTATATCGTTCGGCAATCCCTGTATGTCCTTGCGGCCGCCCTTTGCGGCTAAAGCGGGGGAATCATGTCAGAGGCTGTCCCCAAAATCTTCCCTGAACTTGGCCGTCAGTTTCTGCGGCCAGTCCGAGACGGGTTCCAGGCCTCCCATGAAGAAGCGGAGCACGGGCGGCTCGTATACAAACTTCAATCCGCCTATCAGACGGCGGTTTTCGTAGAGCCACGTCATGCGGTCTATTACGTATTTGATTTGCGACAGGGTGAATACTCTCCGCGGGACGGCCAGCCGCAGGAGTTCCATGTCGGCATAGGTTTCGTTTCCGTCCTCGTCGCGCTGGTTGGAGACGGAGCCGCGCTCCATCCCCCTGACGCCTGAAATCAGGAAGAAGGCTGCCGCCAGCGATCCGGCGGGATACTGCGTCTGCGGGATGTGCTCGCACATGCGCATGGCGTCTACATGCGCTCCGAGCACGCCGGGAGGCGTCACCATCGGCACGCCGCAGGCCGTGAGCGCGTTTACGAGATAGGCAATGTAGAGAGGGCTTTGGCATATCATGCTTTCGTCGAGCGTTTCGTACATGCCTACGGCCATTGCCTCGATTTCGCGGACGGAGATGCCTCCGTATGTCAGGAAGCCTTCGAAGAGCGGTATCAGGGCTTCCATCTCTCTGTATATGGACAGTTCGTTGGTGCAGATGCCGCCTCCGCGCGAGGAGCTGAGCTTGCGGGCGGAGAAGTAGACAATGTCGCACAGGCCGGTGATGGCGGAAATGACCTCTTCCATGGAAGCGTTTTTAAACTCCGGCTCGCGCCGGATGACGAGGTAGGCGTTTTCGCCCAGCAGGCTTGCGTCGAGGACGATGCGGAGGCCATACCGGTCGGCTACCTTGCGCACCTCGCGCAGGTTTTGTACGGAAAACGGCTGCCCGCCGATCAGGTTGGTAGATGCTTCCATGCGGATGAAGGGGATGTGCTCGGCGCCGGTTCGACGGATCACTTCGTCCAGCTTTTCCACGTGCATGTTTCCCTTGAAGGGATGGTTGGAGCTGATGTTGTAGGCTTCGTCATAGAGCAGTTCGACGATGTGCCCGCCATATTGCGTGATGTGCGCCAGAAAGGTCGTGAAATGATAATTCGTAGGAATCAGGTCGCCTTTCTGCTTGATGTATGCGTGCGCGATGACGTTTTCCGCGGCGCGTCCCTGGTGGACGGGCAGGAGGTATTTCTTTTTCAGTACGTCTTCGACGGCCTTTTGCAGGCGGAAGAAGCTCTGCGATCCTGCGTAGGCATCGTCCGCACGCATCATGGCCGATACCTGCATATCGCTCATGGCGTTGGTGCCGCTGTCCGTCAGCATGTCAAGGAACACGTCGTTCGTCGTAAGGCGGAACGTATTGAATCCGCCCTCGTAAAGGGCTTCCAGGCGCCGTTCGATCGGGACGAGATTCAACTTTTGCACCATGCGCACCTTGTGCAGCTCCAGCGGGATGTCTTCGCCGCTGTGAAATTTAATTTTTAACGATGTATTGTCGCTCATATCAATTGATTATTTAGGTTGTATACAAATTTAAACGCATAACGGGCGCAAAACTACAAAAAGTTTCACGATTATCTCCCGTCAGGGTAAAAGTTTTTTTATTTGCGCATTTCTTACTATCATTGCGCCTCAAAAATACACGGACATGACAGGAACATTAGTCAATACGGGCGCCATAATCGTCGGCAGCAGCATCGGGCTGCTCATCAGGAAGGCATTGCCCGGCAGGTATGAAACGATATACTTTCAGGCGGTAGGGCTGTTCACGCTTTTGCTGGGGGTGAAGATGTCGCTGGACATTACTTCGCCGCTGCTGGTGGTGTTGAGCCTCGTGCTGGGCGGCTTTGCGGGCGTCAGGCTCGGATTGAGCGGAAAGGTAGACCGCCTCGGCGAGTATGTCAAGGCAAAAATGCGGTCGGGGAACGATCGCTTTACCGAAGGGCTTACCACGGGGTTCCTGCTCTTCTGCATGGGGTCGATGACGATAGTCGGGTGCATCGAAGAGGGCTTCGGCAAGACGTCCGACCTGCTTCTCACCAAATCCGTCATGGATTTCTTTTCGTCCGTCATGCTGGCATCGGCGCTGGGCGTAGGCGTACTGTTTTCGTCCGTAGCCGTGCTGCTGTTTCAGGGGGGAATCACGCTGTTCGTCTCCGTTGCCGGAAAAGACATCCCTGCCGAAATAATCTCCGAGATAACCGTGGTGGGCGGTATAATCCTGATCGGATTAAGTCTTATTCTTTTAAAGATAAAGCAGGTCGAAATCATCAACATGCTTCCCGCCCTGCTTTTCATCTGTCTTTTTGTGTGGATAAAACTGCTTTTGCAGGGATAAATACACTGTCCCGGTAAAAAAGAACCGGGCTGAAGTCCGGGGCGTTGCCTTGCCGGGACTTCAGTCCGGTATTTCTTTTTACCGCCTGTTTTCGGTCGGCGGAAACGATGCGGATGAGCGAACGACTGCTAATTTGCTTCAAGGGCTTCCCAAGCCGGCAGTTTCGGGAACGGGTTGTGCGGTTCGGTCTGATACCAGAACACCACCGAGGCGATGTCCGACTGCTGCGGTAGGTAACGTCCGCCGTGCCGCCATCCCAAATCCTGTATGGTGACTTTCAAATCTTTCTCGAAGCGAATGGGATCTGCGATATGCCAGCGGTACAGTCCGAAGCGCTGCTGCGAACGATAAGTCCCGTCCGGACGAATCACTTGCAGCAAACCGCTGTACGGAGTGCAAAATTCGTTGTATTGCCCGCCGTGATCGAAATTGTGGGAGCCGCAGAAATAATCCTCCGTCCCCGTTCCGCAGAGTGTCGGAAATTCGGTGTCGCCATCCATGAAGAATTTGATTTCGCCTTCGCCCCACCAGCCGTTGTTGTTGACGCCCCAGGCCATGTACAGGCCGACGTAGTGGCCTTTTCCGCGGATATTGTCCGCAATCGTGTAGTCGGAGGTTGTATTGGGATTGCTGCGCCGCCACTGCGCGTGGAAATATGCGGCGTCGGCGGGCACTTCGGTCAGCGTGTAGTCTACCTGGTAATACAGCGTGAGGACATCGCTGTCGTCGATGTTTTCTACGGTGATTTTGCATTTCTTGCGGAAAGGCATCGTCCAGTAGCAATTGAACGCCCTTCCCGGATTCACGCATACGGCCAGCGAACTCAGCGGCGCGTAGACGCCCCATCCCATGCAGAAAAAGTCGCCCACCGGACATTCTACCGAAGGTTCCTTTTCGTCGTCCCAGTAGATGCGCAGGATGGAGAAGCGCCAGTTGCCGGACGGTGTCAGCCAGATATGCTGGATGGCGCCGGGGCCTTCTATTTCGGCGAGGGTAAACGTACGGCCGGGGTCGACCCTGATATAGGGGTTTACTTTCCATCCCTGTCCCAGGTCGCGGGCTGCGTGGGATGCGTTTGCCGTGTTTTGTTTATCCCGGTCTTTCGGGTCGGCCATGCCGCCTTTTCCTTTTTCTCCGGTGAAATTTTCCGCACTGACGGAGCGTGTTTTTGCGTTCGACAGGCGGTACAGATTTCCCATGCCGTTATCCAGTCCGTTGTAGGGATACTGCTGGGCAAAGACCGATACGGTGAAGAATGTCGCTGCGGCCAGAAGTCCGGAGCGGCAATGTTTGAAAAAATACAATGCTTTCATAGTCTGTTTAAATTTTAGTGAAACATACGGCAAATATACGATTCCGGGGCGAAACGGCAAAGGCGTCGCCTTTTTTCCCGGTTTTATCTGCCTGTGTCGGGCATCATTTCGCGGGGAGGGGACGCGCCGCTGTCAAAACGGATGTTTTTTATAGTATGCCTGCCGCACGAAGAGGTCGGCCACGAGCAGGAGCAGCACGAGTGCGCCGCCCGACAGGAAGGGGGCGGGGATGGAGAGGGCAGGGAAGGTGATTTTGGGGAACGGGATACCCAGATAGATGAAGAGCGCTACCGCCGGCGCGACAATGACCGGCAGTACGGCGAAGGGGATTAGCCACTGCAACCGTTCGTTGCGTTTACGCATACGCATGTCTTCGTAACGGATGCGTTTCATCGTTTCGTCCGTAAAATGGTCCGGCAGCGGTTCTTCGTGTGCTGCCATGCGGGCGAAAATTGTTTTGACGATGTCGTTTTCGTTTTTGTTCATAGTTCGTTTTTTTTCGTGTTTAAAAATGGTCTGTCATCAGCAGGAGCAGTTTTTTTCTTGTCCTGTGCAGTTTTGTTTTTACGTTTGCGGGGCTTAGTCGCGTGACGGCGCTTATTTCGGCGACTGTTTTTTCCTGCATGTAGAACATCAGCATCAGCGCGCGGTCGTCGGGCGGCAGTTGTTCGAGCGCTTTTTGAAGTCGTTCGAGTTGGGCGTCGTTGTCGAGGGCGGCGAGTTCGTCTTCGGCTTCTTCGTTTGTGGAGTCGGCAATGTCGGCGAGCGACACGTGTTCGGCGGGTTGTCGGCGCATGGCGGAGAGGGCGGTGTTGTATGCAATGCGGTAGAGCCACGTCGAAAAGCTGCTGTCGCGCCGGAAGGCCGGCAGTGCGCGGAAGGCTTTGAGGAATGTGTCCTGCGTCAGTTCTTCGGCGTCTTCTCTGTTTGCCGCCATCCGCGTCATCAGGGAGAATACGGATGGGGCGTGTCGCGTCATCAGTACGGAGAAGTATTCCGTCTTGCCGTCCAGTATTTTTTCTATACAGTATGCGTCGGTAGCCGATTCCATGCGGTGATGCCTGTTTTTACTGTTATGACGCAGGACGGGCGGTCAGGTTACAGTTTTGCGGGGAAGAAATTTTATGTACCGGTTATTATCCGGCGTTGCGGCGGACGGTCGCGTCGCTGTTATCTTCTTCCGGCGGGTTTCCGTTTTTTGTATCCGGCGGCTGGGGGTCGTCGGAAGCCGTCGCCGCCGTATTTGCGCGGGGAGGCGAAGGGGGCGTTTCGTTTTTTGGGTCGGTCGTCGTAGCGGTCGTTTTTTTTGTCGTTTCGGTCTTCGGCCGGTTCGACGGAGATGGATCGTCCTTCTACTTCGTAGCTGTTCATGAGGTCCATGACGCGCTGGGCTTCGCCTTTTTCGACTTCGAAGAAGGAGAAGTTGTCGTGCAGTTCGATTCGTCCGATGGGTACTTTGCCGGGTACGCAGCGGTTGATGAGTTCGATCAGCTGGTTGGGGTAGAGTCCGTCGGCTTTGCCGAAGTTGAGGAAGAAGCGGCGGTATCCGTCTTCGGTTTTGCGGCGTCGCGGGTTGTCGTGCGATTTGCGGTCGTCTTTGTCGTCGTTTCTCCGGGAGGGTGATTCGTCGACGGTTTCTATTTCGTCGGCGTCGCGGTAGTAGTCGATCATCCGGTTAAATTCGAGGGAGATGAGGCGTTTGATGATGTCTTCTTTTTCGAGCCATTCGAGTTTGCGGAATACGGCGGGCATGAGGGATGCGATTTCGTCTTCGTTGACTTTTACTTTTTCGATTTGGTCGACGAGGTTGACGAGTTGTTTTTCGCAGATGTCTTTTCCTGTGGGGAGTGTACCTTTTTCGAACGTTTTGTTGATGATTTTGGCGATGTCGCGCAGTTTTCTTTTTTCTTTAATGTGGCATATGGCGATGGAGATGCCTGTTTTGCCGGCGCGTCCGGTGCGTCCGCTGCGGTGGGTGTAGGATTCGGTTTCGTCGGGGAGGCCGTAGTGGAAGATGTGCGTCAGGTCGTCGACGTCGAGTCCGCGTGCGGCGACGTCGGTAGCGACGAGGATTTGGAGGTTGCGGATGCGGAATTTCTGCATCACGTAGTCGCGTTGCATCTGGCTGAGTTCGCCGTGGAGGGAGTCGGCGTTGTAGCCGTCCTGTATGAGTTTGTCGGCGATTTCCTGGGTTTCTTTGCGTGTACGGCAGAAGACGATGCCGTAGACGTTGGGGTAGTAGTCGACGAGTCGTTTCAGGGCGAGGTATTTGTCGCGTGCGTGGACGAGGTAGTAGATGTGTCGGATGTTGGCGTTGCCTTCGTTTTTGCGTCCGATGACGATTTCTTTCGGGTCGCGCATGTATTTTTTTGTAATCCGTGCGATTTCCTGCGGCATGGTGGCGGAGAAGAGGAGCATGTTGCGTGCGGGCGGCACTTCGGCGAGGATGGCGTTGATGCTGTCGGAGAAGCCCATGTTGAGCATTTCGTCCGCTTCGTCGAGGATGACGTTTCCGATGGCGGTCAGGTCGACCGTTTTGCGGTTCATGAGGTCGAGCAGGCGTCCCGGGGTGGCGACGATGATGTGTACGCCTTTTTTGAGGGATTTAATCTGGCTGTCGATGCTTGATCCTCCGTATACGGGGAGGATTTTGAGGTCGTCCGCATATTTGGAGTAGTCGCTGAGGTCTCCTGCGATTTGGAGGCAGAGTTCGCGGGTGGGGCAAAGGATGAGCGTTTGGGGCTGTTTGCGTATCCGGTCGGTTGTTTGCAGTATGGGCAGGCCGTAGGCGGCTGTTTTGCCGGTGCCTGTTTGTGCGAGGGCTATCACGTCGTTGTCGTTTCCGAGCAGGAGCGGAATCACTTCTTCCTGCACGGGCATGGGGACTTCGTAACCCATTTCGCGGATTGCCTGCAGCAATGGCTCGGCAACTCCTAATTCTTCGAATGTTTTCAATGTTTACTTTAATAAAACGATAAGTGGGTGCAAAGGTACGTATTTTATGCGGATTCCGGCGCAGGCAGGTGAATAAATATTTTTTTTTGTTCCGAAATGAAGGGGCTTGACTGCCGCGCGGGTACGGCTGTGCGGCGGGCGGGGGGTTGCGGGGCGCGCGGGGTTACGTATATTGTTTACGGGTGATTATGTGTGGTTTACGTGGCGTTCCCTTCGGTTTGCGGGGGGTTCTCGTCGGTTTGCGGGGGATTCCCCGCGGTTTGCGGGGGATTCCCCGCGGTTTGCGGGGGATTCCCCGCGGTTTGCGGGGAACTCCCCGCGGTTTGCGGGGAACTCCCCGCGGTTTACGGGGAATCCCCCGCGAGTTGCGGGGAATCCCCCGCGGTTTACGGGGGATCCCCCGCAGTTTGCGGGGAACTTCGCGCGGGGTATGGGGGATTGCCCGTGCGATATTTTCGTTTACGCATGGACGCGATGCCGCCATCGGGGGCGGGGGTCGGGTAAGGCGGATGTGCGGGCGGGGGTTTCGGGCGGTCCGGGGGGTTGTGTTTAGATTGTTGGGGGGTTGCGGCGTTGTGCGGCGAGTTGTGCGTGCATGGCGGCGGCGGCTCTTCGTCCGTCGCCCATGGCGAGGATGACTGTGGCGCCGCCTCGGACGATGTCGCCGCCTGCGTATACGTCTGCGAGGGCGGTGCGCATTGTGGTTTCGTTGACTGCGATGGCTCCGCGCGGGGTGATTTCCAGTCCGGCGAAGGTGCGTGGTATGAGGGGGTTGGGCGATACGCCGATGCTGACGATGACTTGGTCGACGGGTATTGTTTCGAAGTCGTTGTCGACGGGCAGGGGTTGTCGGCGGCCGGAGGCGTCGGGTTCGCCGGGCGTCATTTTTTGCAGGCGTATGTGCCGGACGTGTCCGTGGTTGTCGGCGAGGTATTCGACGGGGTTGCGGAGGGTCATAAATTCGATGCCTTCTTCTTTGGCGTGTTTTATTTCTTCGATGCGTGCGGGCATTTCGTCTTCGCTTCGCCGGTAGATGATCATGGCGCGTGCGGCGCCGAGTCGGCGTGCGGTGCGGACGGAGTCGATGGCGGTATTTCCTCCTCCGACGACGGCTACGTGTCGTCCGGTGTGGACGGGCGTGTCGCTGTCGGGTTCGGCGGCGTGCATGAGGTTGACGCGGGTGAGGTATTCGTTGGAGGACATGATGCCGATGAGGTTTTCGCCGGGTATGTGCATAAAGTGGGGCAGTCCGGCGCCTCCGGCGACGAAGATGGCTTGGAAGCCTTGTGCGCGGAGGTCGTCGTGCGAGAGTGTTTTGCCGATGATGCAGTTGTTGATGAAGCGTACGCCCATTTGTTTGAGGATGCCGATTTCCGCGTCGACGATGTGGTTGGGGAGGCGGAAGGCGGGGATGCCGTATTTGAGTACGCCTCCCGGTTCGTGCAGGGCTTCGAAGACGGCGACGTCGTATCCCCATCCTGCCATGTCTCCGGCGAAGGAGAGCGAGGCGGGTCCGGAGCCTACGGCGGCGACTTTGATGCCGTTGTGCGGGGCTGTGCGTGGTATGGAGAGGTGGCCGCTTTCGCGTTCGAAGTCGGCGGCGAATCGTTCGAGGTATCCGATGGCGACGGGGTTGTTTTGCATTTTCAGGTGTATACATCGTGCTTCGCACTGTTTTTCCTGCGGGCATACGCGTCCGCATACGGCGGGGAGGGCGCTGGTTTCTTTCAGTGTGGCGGCGGCCTGGAGGAAGCGGCCGGTTTCGATGTGTTTGATGAAGGTGGGGATGTGTACGCCGACGGGGCATCCTGCGATGCAGGAGGGGTTGGGGCAGTCGAGGCAGCGTTGTGCTTCGCGCACGGCCTGTTCGGGTGTCAGGCCGCGGTTTACTTCTTCGTGGTTGCGGCTCCTGATGGCGGGGTCGAGTTCGCGCATTTGTACGCGTGGGATGGCGGCGCGCGCCTTGTTGGTCATGCTGTGTCGCAGGGCTTCGCGCCAGGGTTCGGCGCGTCGTGCGGCGGTGGATTCTGCTGTGGTCATATGCAGGGTGGGTTATTTGTTTTCGATGTCTTTGTATGCGTTGAGGCGCATCAGCATCTCGTCGAAGTCTACCTGATGCGCGTCGAATTCGGGGCCGTCGACGCAGACGAATCGCGTTTTGCCTCCTACGGTGACGCGACATGCGCCGCACATGCCGGAGCCGTCGACCATGATGGTGTTGAGCGAAGCGATTGTGGGGAGGTCGTAGCGTTTGGTGAGGAGGGATACGAATTTCATCATGACGGCGGGTCCTATGGTGACGCAGAGGTTTGTTTTTTCGCGGAGGATGACTGCTTCGACGCCGTGTGTGACGAGGCCTTTCCGGCCGTGCGATCCGTCGTCCGTCATTACGATTACTTCGTCGGCGCAGGTTTTCATTTCGTCTTCGAGGATGACGAGTTCTTTGGTGCGTGCGGCGATGACGGCGATGACGCGGTTGCCGGCCTTGCGGAAGGCTTCGACGATGGGCAGCAGTGGGGCGACGCCTACTCCGCCTCCGGCGCAGACTACGGTGCCGTGGCGGCCGATGTGCGTGGCCTGTCCCAGCGGCCCTGCCACGTCGGTAATTTCGTCGCCGACGCGCAGCGCGCAGATTTTGCGGGTGGACAGGCCTGCTGCCTGAATGATCAGCGTGATCGTGCCGCGCTCCGCGTCTGCTGCGGCGATGGTGAGGGGGATGCGCTCGCCTTTTTCGCCCGTACGGACGATGACGAAATGCCCCGCGCGGCGTGCGCGTGCAATCAGCGGCGCTTCGATTTCCATCTTTACCACGTTTGCGGAAAGATATGTTTTGGCTGTGATCCTGTTCATGCGTTTTGCAGTTTATTCGAAGAGTCCTTCGTCGCGTATAAACATAAGGATGGCGGAGTGCGGAACGATCATGTAGTTTTCGTCGTCGAACCTGATTTCATAGGCTGCATCCTGCAGGTATACGGCCAGATCGCCTTTGCGCGCCTGCAGGGGGATGTAGTGCACGGCGTCGCCTTTCTTCTTCCACGCTTCCGATTCTTCCGTCTGCGCAGGCAACGGATAGCCGGGGCCGGTTTTGATGACGTAGCCGCTTTGCAGCTTCTCGCGCTCGCGCACTGCGGGAGGAAGATATAGACCTGATTTCGTCTGGCTGTTGGGATATTTGGGCTTTATCAGCACCTTGTCTCCTATCATGAAGAACTTGCCCGTTTCTTTACGGTCGATAGATAGTCGCATACTTTTTTTCGTTACGTTTCAGCGTGCAAATATACGTGATAAAACTTATCCGCTGCACGAAAACAAACAGTTTTCGACAGACGGGCGTAAAAGCATCCGTCCCCTGCCGGTCGTCCGGACGGACATTCGATTATTCGAAAAAATAACGCGAGCACATAATTATTTTGTAATTTTGCCGCGTATTCCCAAGTGATGAAAAGAACGACTCTTATATTATTGTATATCCACATTATTATATCCGGAACATTATCGGCGCAGGAAAAGACCTACAAGCTGTTTCCCGGCAGCGCTCCGGGCGAAGACACGCCGTATACGGAAGAAAGCGACGAGAGCGGCAACAGGGTAGCCGGCGAGACGGTACTCCGTATCACCCACGTGGGCAGCCCGTCCATTGTCGTCTACGAAGCCCCCGAAGAGCTGGCCGAAGGCTCGGCGGTCATCGTATGTCCGGGCGGCGGATACAGCAGGCTGGCGTACGATCTGGAAGGCGAAGAAGTATGCTACTGGTTGAACGAGCTGGGCATCACGGCCGTATTGCTGAAATACCGCGTGCCCCGCCGCCCCGGCAGGGCGAAGCACGAGGCGCCGCTTCAGGACTTGCAGCGCGCCGTAAGCTTCGTGCGCGCCAATGCGGCACACCTCAACATCAATGCCCGCAAAATCGGGGTGATGGGATTCTCCGCCGGCGCGCATCTGTGCGTGATGGCAGGCAATTCGTTCGGGAACAGGACGTATCCCGACATCGACTGGATCGACCGGGTGGACTGCCGGCCTGATTTCTGCCTTCTGGTGTATCCGGCATATCTTGCCGGCGAGCATTTCGGGCTTGCTCCGGAGATACACGTCTCGCCGAAAACTCCGCCGACGATGCTCATCCATACCGAAGACGACAAAGCGCACATCGACGGCAGCCTGTTTTATTATTATGCGCTGAAGGAGGCCGGCGTCCCCGCCCTGATGCACCTTTACGGCAAAGGGGGACACGGATACGGATTGCGCGACACGGGCGCAGTCGTCAACAGCTGGCCCGACCGTGCCGAAGACTGGTTCCGCGAACTCGGCGTCATTAACGAATAAGCCGCCGACGCCCGTAAAAATACTTTTTTAAGGAATACGGCAATATACGGACGACAGGCGCGTTATGTATACGGCTTCGCAAACTCGTGGAGTATTACCGTATTGTGTATTTGCATCTTAAAAGATTATTGTATGAGAAACAAGTGTATAGTGTTTTTGTGTATCCTGCTGTCCCTGGCCTCCTGCAAAGTGCCTAAAGACGTGACTTATTTTCAAGGAATCGACGACATCTCCGCGGAAATGTTCCGCAAAATGAACCGGACGTACAGCACAAGGATTTGTGAAGACGATTTGCTGACCATAAACGTGTCGTCATGGGATCCGACCACTACGATCCCCTATAATCCGCCCGCATACAGTTTTTACCAGCAGAGCGATCAGCAAATCAGTTCCGCCACGATAGAAAATCTGTTCACCTACATTGTCGACAAGGAGGGCTACATTAATTTCCCCGTGCTCGGCCGAATTCATCTGGCGGGATTGTCCGTCCACGAAGCAAATGCCAAGTTGCAGGGCCTGATAAAAGACGCCGTGCCCGACGTGCTGGTGAATGTGCAGATTGTGAATTTCAAGGTAGGGATCTTCGGCGAAGTGGCGCGCCCGAACGCATACACCATCCGCAACAACAGGATTTCCATACTTGATCTGGTTGTCCTTGCGGGCGACCTGACCATCAATGCCAACCGTAAAAACCTGCTGCTGTTTCGCGACAACAACGGGACGTATGAATTTGCACGCTTCGACCTGACGGATCCCGCTATTTTTTCGTCCCCCTATTTCTACCTCAGGCAAAACGACATTATTTACGTGGAACCGAACGCCGCAAAGAAAAAGAATGCCAACTACAGCGCGGCGCAGCAGTATTCGCTGACAATCATTTCGACCATTGTATCCGGCATATCCGTGGTTTCGTCTACCGTCATAGCCATCATAGCCACAACAAAGAAAAAATAATCTTATGGAAACAGAAATCAAAGACAACGAGACCATCGGTTTGAAAACCATTGTTGTGCGCTACATGCGCCGGTGGAAACTGTTTCTCGCCGTATTCATCCTCTCGTTCATTCCTGCCGTACTGTATCTGGTATTTTATCCGCGGACGTACGCATTTATGGCGCGTATTCAGGTGCAGGAAGATTCCGGAGTAGGCCCGGCGGGATTCGGACTGGGCGAGGCTGCCGGCATCATGAAATCGTTCGGCATAGGCGGCGGAAGCATGGGGGCGGTCAATATTGAAGACGAAATATCCATCCTGTCGTCGAACCGGATTTTAAGCCGGATGATTCTCGAACTGGGGCTGAACGTGGAATATACCCGGCCGTATTCGTTTTATAAAATGTATCGCGATGCTCCGCTTAAGCTGACGATGGATTCCGCTGCCATGATGCGCATGGACGACCGGTACGATTTTACCGTCTCCGTGTCCAAAAGAAAAATCGCCGTGAAGGTGAAAGGCGGGTTGGAAAAAAAGAAAGCGAAGTTTGTGTACACGTCGCTGCCGGCGTTAATTGCGTTCGACGGACATACGTTTACGCTCGATTTCGACAACGACGGTTCGATCGACCGGGATTTTAAGTTGAACATCCGCTGTATGCCTCCCCGCTGGACGGCCGAAAACTTCGCGGACGAGTTTATGATAGAAGAAGTATCCAAATCGTCCAACGTGATCGAGCTGAGTTGTACCGACCATGTGAGCGAGCGCGGAAAGGCGATGCTGGACGTACTGATGCGGAAATATAATGAAGACGCATCCGCATTTAAACGCACGGCAGACCATCAGCTGATCCGGTTTGTAGACGGGCGCATCGAGGGAGTGATGTCCGAACTTCGCGATGTGGAACGGCGGATTGAAACGTACAAGGAAAAAAATCAAATGACGCTGCTGGAGTCGGACGTCCTGTTTTATACGGAACAGATGAAAGAATTGCAGATAAAAATCATAGAGCTGGAAGCCGAATCGCGTCTCATCAGGATGATGGACGAATACGTAAAAGACCCGGCAAACAACTACAACGTGCTCCCGTCGTTGCTGTCTGTTGCCGAAGGCGAAAAGGGGAGCGCAATCGGTCTTTACAACGAGGCCGTCCTTGAACGCGACCGCTTGCTGAAAAATTCGAACGAAACAAACCCCGCTTTCAAAAGCATGAGCGCTCAGGTAGATAAATTGCGAAACGGCGTTTTCCTGATGATAGAGAACGCGGAAAAGACCTGCCGTGGCACGCTGCTCGATCTGAAGGCGAAAGAAAAAAGTCTGCTGGACAGGATGAAGAGCGTCCCGGCTCAGGAACGCGAGTACATTGACTACAAGCGCCAGCAGGAAATACTGCAAGGCGTCTACATCGTTTTGCTCCAGAAGCGGGAAGAGACCGTAATCTCTCTGGGACAGGAAAAAGACCATGCCCGGATTATAGACCCTGCGTACATGCTGAAAAAACCGATCGGGCCGAAAAAACTGTACGCCGCCATCGGTATTCTGGCGCTGACGCTCCTGATTCCGATCGGCATCCTGTTCGCAAAAGACATCCTGAAATCCATCATGGAAGAATATAAACGGACGGAATAAAACGCGACGTCTGTTGTTCGACGCGGAAAGACTTCAAATCAAATAAAAAGACCGATTGGAAATTGGGACGTTTTTCAAATCTACTGAAGAAACCAATGGCGCAAAATTTTTTTGCACTGGTTTTGCTGCAGGGCGTAAATTATTTGTTGCCGCTGATTACGTTTCCCTACTTGTTCCGACAGCTTGGAGTGGCACAGTGGGGCATGGTTGCGCTCGGGCACACAACCATGCAGTACTTTGTAATGCTGACCGATTTCGGCTTTAATCTTTCGGCGACCAAACATATTTCTATCCACAAGCACGAGCCGGACGTGGTCAACCGCTATCTGAACAGTGTGTTTGTCTGCCGTTTTATCCTGATGGCTGTCTGTTTTGTTTTACTGCTGCTGCTTATTGCGCTGTTTGACATGTACAGGCAGGATAAGTGGTTTTTCATATCCTATTTCGGCATTGTGGGCGGAAACATGCTGTTTCCGATGTGGTATTTTCAGGGGATGGAAAAGATGAAATACATTACCGTGTTCAATATCATTTCCAAGACGGTCGCCAGTATTCCGTTCTTCATTTTTATCCGCAAGCCGGACGATTATTCTCTGGTTCCGTGTTTTTACAGCGCCGGATATATTGTTGCCGGTTTTATCAGCATTTATATCATCTACTTCAGGGAGAAACAAAAATGGTTCATCCCTCCCTTCAAGGATATATGGTTTGCCTTTACGGACAGTTTCACTTATTTCCTGTCGCGCTTATCGGTATCCATGTACACATATATCAATACGTTTGTGATCGGGCTGGCTTGCGGCTATACGGCCGTAGGCTACTATTCGGCGGCGGAGAAACTTTATCAGGCATACAACAATCTGCTGATTCCGATTACCGGCGTACTGTTTCCGCATATTGCCAAGACACGTAATGTGCCGTTTTTCAAACGGGTATTAAAGTACGCCGTGCCGACCAATCTTGTGCTGTTGACCGCGATAATGCTCGGCTCCTGCCAACTCATCCTGCTCATCTACGGGGAACCGGTGCAGGCAGAAACGTTGACCGTCTTCCGTCTGCTCATGTGCGCATGTATCGTAACCATTCCCTCCCTCCTGACGGGCTATCCGTTTCTGGCGGCAATGGGACATGCCCTCTACACGAACTGGACGCTTGTAAGCGCTTCGCTCTTTCATCTGGCAGGTCTGACGGCGCTTTATCTTTCGGGGAATCTATCTGTCTACAACGTGGCGATAATGGTGCTTCTGACGGAAAGCATCGTACTGGCCTTTCGTGCGGGAGGAATATACAAGTACAAATTATTCGAGAAAGAGTAAGTTTTATGAGAATTGTCTCTCTCACATCCGGAGAGGTGGTTTTGCCGGGAATCGAACCCGAATCTAAAGTTTAGGAAACTTCCGTTCTATCCATTGAACTACAAAACCGTTATTTCGGTCTGCAAAAATAGCATTTTTTTTACACACGCACAAATCCCGGAATCTCCGGGATGTATTTCGGACTGTCGCAGCCCGGACACGGAATATGATCCGTATAAAACCGGGGTGGAAAACGGGAAGACGCTGCTGCCGCACGGCAGTTCCGTAAAACAGTTTATACTGTACGCGGTATCGTTTTGTGCATTAAAAGCGCATCTGCCGACGCGCCTCACAGGGAAAGCGGGGCGACCGATATTTCTATTGATACATTGCACAAAACCATGCCGCGTAAAGTATAATAAAGTGTCGCCCCTGCGGGGCCTGAAGGCAGATGTGTTCCCTTGTTGCCGCTGACGGAAAAAAAAGAGAGGCAGCCCGAAAGCCACCCCTCTCCCTTTCAAATCACAAAAATAAAATGGAAAAAAGATTATTCGATAATCACCACCTTAAAGCTCTTCCCGCCCGTAGAGACAAAGTATATCCCCGGCGATAGCGCCTGCGCAACCGTTTCGCCCGCCACGGTCGGGACGATCTTCACCACCCGGCCGCTTACATTATATATATACGCACGACCGGAAACGGATGCCGCAACATACAACTGCCTGCCGTAACTCCACACCTGCGCCGGCGCGATGCGGTCGGCAGACTGGAACGCCACAGCCGTAACCGTGACGACGGCAGCCTCCAGCACGCTGCGGATGCGGACGGTATACGTGCCGTCGGCATTAGGCAGTATCTCGATGCTCTGCTCGCTGTCGGGCACGAGCCGGCGATCCGTCGTCACCTGCGGCACGTAGCCGGACGGCAGCGAGGCAAGCGGCGTCAGCGTAAGGATCATGTCGCGACCGCTCTCCACGCTGTGCACGCCCGGCGACGGACTGATGTCGTAGTACGCCGACGGCTCGACGGTCACTTTGCGGATCAGGTTGGGGCGGGGCATCCGGTAGATGACGATATGCCCAAGCTCAAGCGTCACGGCCTCGTAGTTGTCGCTTTCGACGATGTCGACCGTTACGGCGTACTCGCCTTCGGCTTCGGGCGGCGACTCGCTGCCGTCGTAACGCACCGTAATGGCGCCCAGCCCGACGACGCCCTCTTTCGGCTTCACTGTGATGCCGTGCGATTCGCCGTCGTAGATGAAGTCGGACAGCACGTAGTCAAGGTATGCCGCCGTCGGCACGGCCTTGCGGATGACGAAGTCGCCCAGCGGCATCCCCAGGGTGTCGACATAGTCGGTGACGTTTTCTACATCCACCGTTACGGCATACGTGCCGACATTGACGGGCACGGTCGGGCTGCCGCCGTACTTCACCGTGATGTCGCCGCCCGCAAGCGGACTTTTCAGCGTCGGCGGGGCGATGCCCTGCGGCTTGCCGGTGTAGGGAACGGCCGCGAGGTCGTA
>JAISNP010000074.1 GCA_031276175.1 Tannerella sp. | reverse complement strand
CTCAAAAGCGGAACACCCCTTTCTTTATTTTGTCATATTCATTAAATTCAGTAACTTAACGGCAAAAAATAGTGTGCAGTCTCGACATGAGCCGCGCGACAGATATTTATCGCGGGGGAGGAACAAGTTCATACCATCTCATTCCCGGATAATGCTTAAGGTTTTGAAAAAAAGCCCTCCGGGTTTGTCAGGTAATGAATACGAGATACATTTCACTTAAATATTTTTATGAATACGGAATGTTGTCTTTATTTTTTATTCGGTATTATTGCAGGATTAAAATGGTTTTCCCCGTAAAATAAAAAAAGTAATATGGAAAAGTGGAGTAAATTGATTTTGAAAGAAAATGTGGTTCTGCCGGACGGACGGGACATGATGACGGCATTGAAAAGCGTCGTCCGTACATGCCTGCTTTTATTTTTCATCCCGTTAAGCTATTCGTTGCACGGCCAGAGGACGGTGCGTATCAATGCGTCCGAAACCACTGCCGTAAAATTGTCCGAAATTGCCCGGGACGCAGTTCCGATAGCTATGGAGAAACTGCCTTCCGGGGTGCAAAACGTTTTCATTGCCGGCGAATATGTTTTCCTCCAGTCAATCTCGTCCGTGTTGCAGTATGATCTTACCGGGAAGTTCATCCGGAATATTCCGTGCAAAGGATATGCCCGCGGCATTTCGGGAGATACGGTCAAAAGAGAAATATATGTTCCGGCAGGAGTAACGGAGGACGACAATAAAATCTACTGTTATGACTATTCCGGCAAACTGAAAAGGACTTACCGGTTAAAAGGCCTGGCGACCGGTTGCCTGTTTGATAAAGGCATGTTGTGGATACTGTATGCCCGATTCCATGACGACAAGACCACCGGTCTGTACATGTCCGGTATAGATTTGCAGACGGGCAGCGATACGGGCATTCTTTATGAACGGAGATATGGCCCGGACTTATACAACGGAGGCCTGAGGTGTCCGGCAAGCAGCAGCGGGCAACTTACCCTGCACAACCAAACGGTAATTGCTTCCTTCGGATACGACAGTGTGATATATCGGATCAACGAACAAAAAACCGTTCCCTTTGTGGCAAGGGAAATCAGTATCCCCGCCAAAACACTTGTTGAAACAAGATCTCTCTACGCCCACGGATGTATCGGCAAATATCTGTTTGTAAATTACCGCCGGGGAGAGCAGTTTTACGTCTATCTGGAAGATATGAAAAGCAAAAAAGGATACAACACCAAATATGAAGAGGCAATCGCGGACGACATTTTCCACACGGGTTATCTTAAGACTGTACATCCGGTAAACGGACGGGAAGGATACTTTTACATTTTTAAGGAACGGGGCGAAATCGCTGCGAATACCGTCGGGAACATACCGTTGAAAGACGGCCCCGTACTTTTTATCGTAAAAACAAAACAGTAAAAATAAACCCGTATGAACAGATTGTATTTAACCGGCATGATTTTCATCATGCTTCTTGCATTGCCCTCCTGCGCGGAGAAAGATAATGCGGAATTACAGGTCATCCGCGTCGATTTCGACGAAGACGAATCATTACCCCTGTCCGTCATTGCGGACAATATCGTGGCAGTAGAACCGGAAGTGACGGAAAAAAGCCTTATCGGCAAGATTCAGAAAGCGCTTTTATGCAACGATTACATCATCATACACAACTTGAGCGGCGGCAGGTATGAAATCATGCTGTTCGACAAGCACGGCAAATTTATCCGGCAGACAGGCTCAATGGGACAGGGGCCGGGCGAATTTACGCAAATAAGAGATTTGACCGTAGACGTCGAAAACGAACTTATCTATGTGGCAAGCGCCAGAGGTTTGATTTGCTACGACCTCGACGGCCACGTTGTCGCAGAAGCCTCATCCCCCGTTTTCAGCGCCTGCAAATACATGAACCATGAAAACGGGACGCTGCAAATCATTTCCGAATATTACGGAGAAAAAGACGAAAGCGGCGCCTTCAACCGCAGTATGCTGTACACCGTCGACAGCGATTTGAAAGTAACCGACAGCCTGCTGATCCGCAAAGTCTATCTTGAGCGGATTATGGCATGGATTCATCCGTTCCGCGACTTCACGACACAGATCGGGAAGGATACATACCTTTATTTCTCCGAACAGAACGTGGAATCCTTCGTGCGCGACACATTATATAAAGTGCAAAACCACCGGCTCGTTCCTTCCCTGAAATTGCAGTTCAAAGACAACGGCGTGGCGGCGGACGGCGTGAAATGTATTTACCTGTTTAACGCATACCGCAGTTCGCGTTTCGTCTTTGCCGTGTACGGACACGACCGCAGAAGCGAGTTTTACCGCTTCTGTTACGACACGGAGACCGGCAAAGGCTATAACATGAAAGACGGCTATACCGACGACATCCACGGCATCGAAGAACGGGTGAGCCTCCGTCCGTTCGATTCGGACGCCGACAGGTTTTATTTCTTCCATACCCGCGCCGACACGGATATTTCCAAAGCAGAACCCAATCCCACGCTTTATATCGGGACGCTGAAAAAGTAGGGCGTAACAAAATAACGTCTACCTTTACCACAATAAAACACATCATTTATGAAAACGAATATCATTGGTATTATTATCTCCGTATTCCTGCTACTGCCGGGATATGGAGGCAGCGCGCGGGCGGAGGAGAACGTCCGCATCCCCGCCGCGGGAGAGAAAACGCTGCTGAACGACGGCTGGTTCGCGCGCCGGGCAAACGAGGTGCGTACCGACGGAAACCAACTCACCGCGTCGCCTTTCGATGCGGGCGGTTGGATGCGGGCTAAAGTGCCGGGCACCGTGCTGGCCACGTTGCTGGAAAACGGCCTCTTCCCCGCGCCGGAGTTTGGGTTGAACAACAACCTGATCCCGGATGTCTACGAGGTCGGGAGGGATTTCTACACCTTCTGGTTCGTGCGCCCCTTCAGGGTGGAAGGCTTCAGACCGGGGCAGCAGGTATGGTTGAACTTCAGGGGCATTAACTACAAGGCCGACATCTTCCTGAACGGGAAGCGGCTGAACACCGTCACCCACGAAGGCATGTTCCGGCGCAACAGTTTCCTTATCTCGCCGTACCTCAAGGCCGGCGACGGGAATCTGCTGGCCGTCATCGTATATCCCCCGGACTATCCGGGCAATCCCAACGGAGGGCAGGGGGGCGACGGCGAAATTGCGCGTAACGTCACCATGCAGTTCACGCCCGGATGGGACTGGATCCGCCCCGTGCGCGACCGCAATACGGGTATCTGGGACGAGGTGAGCATCACGGCGACCGGCGCCGTCCGCGTGCAGCATCCTTACGTGACGACGAAAGTACCCGGCGTGCGTCTGCCCGAAGGGCTTCAGGAGGATGCCGCTGTGGGGATTTCCGCAGAGGTGGAGAATACCTCGGACGTCTTGCAGAAGGGGTTGCTGACCTGCGAAACAGACGGGCGACGCCTGACGATGCCCCTGACGCTGGCGCCGGGCGAGAAGCGGCAGGTTGCCTTCAAGGAACTTGTTGTCCGCAACCCGCGCCTGTGGTGGCCTAACGGCATCGGGCGGCAGGAGTTGTATGACCTGCAAATCGCTTTTGAGACGGACGGCGAAACGAGCGACTGCCTGCGGCTGCGGTACGGGATACGCGAGATTGCAAGCCGGCGGTCGGCGGAAACGGGAGGCCTCGCCTTCCGCGTCAACGGGCAGCCGGTGTTCATCACGGGCGGCAACTACATCGCCTCCGACTGGCTGCTGCGCCTCTCGCCCGAACGCTACCGCGCCGAGGTGCGCTTTCATGCGGAGATGAACCTGCGTATGATTCGCGTCTGGGGCGGCGCGCTGCTGGAACGCCCGGAGTTTTACGACGCCTGCGACGAGTTCGGGCTGCTCGTCTTTCAAGACCTGTGGGGCAGCGGCGACTGCAACGGCGCGTGGGAAGACCCCATGAAACGGGATTCGCGCGCCCGTCGTTGGGAGTATCCCGACAATCACGACCTCTTCATCGCGTCGGTGGAAGATCAGGTGAAAATGGTGCGCAACCATCCGAGCCTCTGCTTCTGGTGCGGCGGCAACGAGTGGCCCCTGGCCGGGGACATAGACAGGAGGCTGAAGACCGACGTCTTTCCGCGCCTCGACCCCGCGCGTTTGTTTGTCAGCTACTCGACGGATACGGCGCTGATCGGCCGTCACGCGGGGGGCGTGGGCGACGGGCCGTACGGCATTCAGGAACCGGAATGGTTTTTTGTCCGCCACGACCCCGCGTTCAATCCCGAAGCAGGCTCGGTCGGCTCGCCCGAAGTAGAAAGTATGCGCATGATGATGACGGAGGCAGACCTGGCGCAGGTTCCGCAATCCGGACGGGTGCGCAACGAGGCTTGGCGCTATCACATGGATCTCGGCTACGGAAACCATCTGGAGCGGTACGGCAAAGTGACCGACATCGAAACCTACTGCAAGTATGCGCAGGTGGTGAACTACGACCAGTACCGCTCGTTTATGGAAGGCTGGGCGTCGCACATGTGGGAATGGTATACCGGCATCCTGATATGGAAGACGCAAAACCCGTGGACTTCGCTCCGGGGGCAGATGTACGACTGGTTTCTCGACGTAAATGCGTCGCTGTACGGTACGAAAAAGGGCTGCGAGCCGCTGCACCCGGCATACAACAGGGTCAGCCGGCAGGTTGAAATCCTCAACACGGCGCCGGGCAGTCACGCCGTGACCGTAGCGGCACGTATCTGCGACCTCTCCGGCGCAACGCTATGGGAACATGAAGCCGCGGCGACGGCGCCGCCCTCCGGCGTGGTGCGGATGTTCGACGTCCCCGTCCCCGAACAGGTAAAGGGCGCCTATTTCCTGAAACTCACGCTCTCGGAAGCGGGAAAGGAATTGACGGATAACATATACTGGCTGACGACGACGGAGAAGGACTATACCACGCTTGCCGGCCTGCCCGAAAGCAAGCCGGAGGTGCAGGTATCGCTCGACAAACAGGGAGAAGAATACGTCGGGACGGTGCGCATGACTGCCGACGGGCGCATCTCGTTTTTCAACCGCATCAAGGTGTTCGACCGGCAGACGGGCAACCGCATCCTGCCCGTGCATTATTCGGACAACTACATCACGCTCATGCCGGGCGACAGGAAAGAAATCCGGCTCTCGTTTCCGTCCTCCCTGCCGCGGGAGCGGATAGAGATAGCCGTCGACAGCTGGACGGCGGCGCGGCAGGTATTCTGAAGTCCGAAGGGGCGGCGGCAGGCGGTTCAGAAGGAGACCGGCCAGGCGCCTTTCCCCTGCCGGACGAGCGTGATTTCGTCGCCGAGACAGTCGACGACGGTCGAGCCTTCCGTCCCGCCGAACCCGCCGTCGACCACGATGTCTACCCGGCTTCCGTACCGTTCGTGTATCAGTTCGGGATCGGTGGCATATTCGCTTTCCCCGTCGTCGAGCCGCACGGACATGGACAGCAGCGGGTTTCCCAGGCTGCGCGTCAGTTCGCAGGCAATCGGGTCGGCGGGGATGCGGATACCGATTTCGCTGCGGCGCTTAAAGGGGCGGGGCAGCCTGCTCCCGTTCACCGCCGGCAGGATGAAGGTATACGGCCCGGGCAGCAACCGCTTCATGAGCCGGAACGCCGCGTTGTTCACCCTGACATAGCCGCTGATGTCGGAGAGGTCTGCACAAATGACGGACAGCCGGCATTTCTGCGGATCTACTCCCCTCATCCGGCAGATTTTCTCCACCGCATGTACGTTCAGCGCATCGCAGCCGACGGCATACAGCGTATCCGTGGGATAGATCACAAGGCCGCCGTCGGCCAGGGTCTTCACGACGCGGTTGATTTCTTTTGCGTTGGGGTTTTCCGGATAAATCCTGATCAGCATGTCAATTCCCTTTCTTCGTTTCCGCGCACGTCATCCGTACACCACGCGCCCCTCTTCGTCCGTATATTCGCTCAGGTCTCTGCTGTACTGGTTCATGGCGCGAAGGCTCATCCCCATGCTTGAGAATCCGCCGTCGTGATAAAGATTCTGCATAGTGACTTTGCGCGTCAGGTCCGAAAAAAGCGTAACGCAGTAGTCGGCACATTCCGCGGCGTCGGCATTGCCCAGCGGACTCATTTTGCCGGTAAAATCCATCAGGTTCTCCATCCCCTTGATGCCGCTTCCCGCGGTAGTCATAGTCGGCGACTGCGAAACGGTGTTGATGCGCACCTGCTTTTCGCGTCCGTAGATATACCCGAAACTGCGGGCAATGGATTCCAGCAGGCTCTTGGCGTCCGCCATATCATTGTATCCGAAAAACGTGCGCTGCGCCGCCACGTAACTGAGCGCCACAATCGAGCCGTATTCCGCAATTGCGTCCAGCTTCTTTGCCGTCCGGATCATCTTGTGGAACGAAATTGCCGAAATATCCAGCGTCTTTTCAAACAGGTTGTAGTCCAAATCATCATACGTCTTCTTCTTCCTGACGTTCGGACTCATCCCGATGGAGTGTAGCACGAAGTCGATTTTTCCGCCGAGCGCTTCCATCGACCGCGAAAAGACCGTTTCCAGATCCTGCAAATCGGTAGCGTCGGCCGGAATAATCTCCGCATGGAGCGTTTCCGCAAGCGTGTGCAAATCTCCCAGCCGGACGGCTACGGGGGTGTTCGACAACGTGACGACCGCCCCCTCTTCCACTGCGCGTTCCGCCACTTTCCATGCAATTGATTTGTTGTTCATGGCGCCGAAGATGACGCCCCTTTTTCCTTTCAGTAAATTATAACTCATCTCTCTTTGTATTTAAAAAATCAGTACAAAAGTACGATAAAACAAGGTATCGGCAAAAA
>JAISNP010000009.1 GCA_031276175.1 Tannerella sp. | reverse complement strand
TCCCCGAAGCGTCCGGGGACATTCCCGAAGGTTCCGCGGAGAGACGCCGTTGTGCGGGGGAATGTATATATGTGTAAAGACAGATTCATCCGGTACAGGTCGATGGTATTATTTCGACGGCGAAGGTAAGAATGTTTTCGGAAACGGGCAAGTGTTTTTTGCCGGGAGGCGTTTTTTTTTGTGCCGGGGGGCGTTGTTTATTCGAAGCGGATGGCGCGGGCGGGGTGGATTTTTGCGGCGAGGCCGGCGGGGGCGATCATCATCAGCATGGATGCGGCGAAGGCGCCGGCGTTGATGAGGAGCCATGCGGCGGGGTTGAGGTCGACGGGGACGGCGTCGAGGTAATAGGTGTCGGGGTCGAGCGCGAGGGGGTGGAAGTGTGATTGTATGAGGCAGATGGCGAGCGCTATGGCGTTGCCCCGTATCATGCCGCGGGCGATCAGGCGCGAGGCGATGTGGAGGAAGATGCGGCGGAGGGCGGCGTTTGTTTGTCCGAGGGCTTTGAGGATGCCGATCATGCGGATGCGTTCGAGGATGATGATGAGGAGGCCGGAGATCATGGTGAAGCCCGAGACGGCTGTCATGAGGACGAGGATGAGGGCTACGTTGACGTCGAGCACTTCGAGCCAGCCGAATATCATCGGGTTCAGTTCTTCTATCGTGCGGACGTAGAGGGTGTTTCCCGCCCGGTCGGTTTTGTCTATCAGGTGGAAGTAGAGTTGTTCGCCCGTGGCGGCGATGTGCCGGTAGTTGTCTACGTAGAGCGCCAGCCCGCTTGCGGCGTCGTCGTCCCAGCCGTTCAGGCGGCGTACCTGGCGTATGTCGGCGATGACGAACAGTTTGTCGTAGTCGGAGTAGCCGGTGGCGTATATGCCGCTGATGTGGAATTTGCGTGCGCGGATGGCGTCGTGGAGGAAGTAGGCGGTGAAGGAGTCGCCGCATTTCAGTCCCATCATGCCGGCCAGGGTGGCGGAGATCAGCACGCCGGAGGCGACGCGGGGGGAGTCGACGGCGATGATTTCGCCTTCCGTCAGGTGTTTGCGGAAGAACGACCAGTCGCAGTCGGCGCCGACGCCTTTGAGTACGATGCCTTGAAAATCGGTTTCCGTCTTCATGATTCCCGGTTTGGTGGCGAACGCTTCTACGTGGCGAATGCCCGGCCATGCGCGGAGTGCGGCCGTCAGCGTGTCGCCGGGCATGATGGGGGCTGTTTCGTAGGAGGCATTGCTGTCGAAGTGCGTAATCCGGATGTGCGCGCCGAAGCCGACGACTTTGTCGCGCACTTCGTGTTTGAAGCCGGTTACGACGGCTACGGAGAGCAGCATCGTGGCCAGTCCCAGCGCGATGCCGGCGGAGGCGATTCGTATGGCGGGCGGGCTGACGCGGTATCCGGCCGGTGCGCGTCCCGACCGGAGGGTGCGTCCGGCAATGAAGCGTTCGAGGTTCACCGCAGCGGCGTTTTCGTTCGTCCCGGATAGGCTTCCAGCGCGTGTTCGAGGACGGTGAGCGCCTTGGCCAGCTCTTCCTTGTTGAGGACGTAGGCGAGGCGTACTTCGTTCGTCCCGTATCCGGGCGAGGTGTAGAAGCCGGAGGCGGGCGCCATCATGAGGGTTTGCCCCTCGTGGCTGAAGTCGCGCAGGCACCAGGCGCAGAAGGCGTCCGCATCGTCGACCGGCAGCTTGGCCAGCGTATAAAACGCGCCCATCGGAATGGGGGAATAGCACCCGTCGATGCGGTTTATGCGGTCGACGAGGAAGTTGCGGCGTTCCAGGTATTCGTTGTATACCGACAGCATGTACTCCTTCGGCGTGTCGAGCGACGCTTCTGCCACGAACTGTCCGATGAGCGGCGGGCTGAGGCGCGCCTGACACCATTTCATCACGTTGTCCCTTACCTGCCGGTTTTTCGTAATCAGCGCGCCGATGCGTATGCCGCACTCGCTGTATCGCTTCGACACCGAATCGACCAGCACAACGTGGTCTTCTATCCCTTCGAGATGGAAGGCCGAGATGTAGGGCGCGCCCGTGTAGCAAAATTCGCGGTACACTTCGTCGGAAAACAGGAACAGGTCGTGCTCCTTCACAATGTCGCGCAGCTGGTTCATCTCCTTCTGCGAGTACAGATAGCCCGTCGGGTTGTTCGGATTGCAAATCATGACAGCCTTCGTGCGCGGCGAAATCAGCGTCTTAAACCGTTCGACGGAGGGCAGCGCAAACCCGTCGTCGATCGACGAAGGGATGGTGCGAATCACCGCGCCGCTCGAGATGGCAAACGCCATGTAGTTGGCATAAGCCGGTTCGGGGATGATGATCTCGTCGCCCGGATCGAGGCAGGCCATGAACGAAAACGACACGGCCTCGGAGCCGCCCGTCGTCACGATAATATCGTCCGTATCCACCCGTATGTCGAACTTTCTGTAATACGTCACAAGCTTTTCGCGGAAAGAAAGGATTCCCTCGCTCGGCGAATATTCGAACACGCGCCGCTCAAACCCGCGCGCCGCCTTAATCCCCACTTCGGGCGTCGGCAAGTCGGGCTGGCCTATGTTCAGATGATATACTTTTATTCCTCTTGCCTTGGCTTGATTGGCCAGCGGCACAAGCTTGCGGATGGGGGATTCCGGCATAAGTAAACCCCGCGACGATATGGTAGGCATCTTTTCTATATTATATACATGTCTGTGAAAAACGACGCAAAAGTAGCGTTTATCAAAAAATTACGCAAATAAATAATGCCTGCACCCAATCCGCGCCCCCGCTTCGCACGGTTCGGAAAAGAATCGCTACCTTTGGCACAAAAATATCAAGATGAAAAAATATCTCTCTCTCCTCCTCTGCCTGACGGCCTGCTGCGCCTCCGGCCAAAACCAAACCCACAAAAGAGCCGAATGGTTTGTCGATTCACGCTACGGAATGTTTATCCACTGGGGCCTGTACAGCGCCGCCGAAGGCTACTGGAAAGGAGAAAAAATCAGGAACGACAACGATTACGGCGAATGGATCTTCTACCGCAACCAGATCGGCAAGGAAGAATACCTGACCCTGCTCGACCGCTTCGACTGGGACGACATCGACCCCGAAGAATGGGTCGTGCTGGCCAAACGCGCCGGTATGAAATACATCACCCTGACTGCAAAACACCACGACGGCTTTGCGCTGTGGGACAGCAAAGTCAGCGACTACAACGTGAGCCGCCACACCCACCCGCGGCGCGACATCGTGGCCGAACTTGCCGCCGCCTGCAAAAAACACGACATCCGCCTGTGCCTCTACTATTCGCACTGGGTAGACTGGGAGCACGAATACGGCTGGAGCCACGAGCGCGAAATCACCGGCCTCGACACCGCCGACTACGACACGTACTGGCAGGAAAAAGTAATCCCGCAAATCCGCGAACTGCTTACCGGCTACGGCGAAATCAGTATGCTATGGTTCGACATGTGGCTGCACCACTCCTCGACGATCGTCACAAAGGCGCAACTCCTGCAACTCAAAAGCCTGATTCGGGAACTCCAGCCCGATTGCCTCGTCAACTCCCGCCTCGGACTGTCCGTCGAAGAAGACCCCGATGTCGACTTCAAGACGCTCGGCGACAATCAGCTTGGCAGCAAAAAAGAAGATTTCCCCTGGCAGTCGCCCGGAACGGTCGCCCATTCGTGGGGATTCCACTCCGGCGAAACAGCTTGGAAATCGACTACCGTCCTGCTGAAATCGCTTATCGGCAATGTCAGCCTGAACGGCAATTTTATGCTGAACATCGGGCCGCGGGCAAACGGCGACGTCCCCTGCGAAATCGAACAGCGACTGCTCGAAACAGGCGAATGGCTCGAGGTCAACGGCGAATCCGTCTACGGCGCGAAAGCATTTGAATCGGACGCAAATCCGCACGACTGGGGCAAGATTACCATGAAACGCGACGGCGGCAAGACGCGGCTTTACCTCCACGTCTACAACTGGCCGCTGAACAAACGACTGCCCCTCACCGGCATAACCACTGCCCCCGGCAGGATATACCTGCTTGCCGACAAACAAAAACAGGCGCTGCCCCATACGCACGCCGGGCCTTTCACGGAAATCAAACTGCCGGCAATGCAACCGGACAAATACGTATCCGTAGTCGTAGTAGAATACGACGGCGCGCCGCACGTCGAACAGGGGCTGGCCGGCATATCCACCGACGGCGGCTATTCCCTGACCTGCGACAACCTGTCGGGCGACAAAACGCTTAAAACGGAACGCAAAAGCCGCGGAGGAACAATTCCGCCCCACGTAATCATACGAACTCCTCAGCGGCTGGCGTGGCGGCTTTACGTAGACAGGGCAGGCGACAAAACGGTCGACGTCTCTTACAGCTATCAAGGCAAAACGGACGGAGGAAAAATCACATGCCTCATGTCCGGCACGCAGATAACGCACGCCGTCGCGCCCACAGGCAAAACCGTCGGCGAACCCAATTCGAACTGGGTTGTCGATCGCTTCCTGTCGCACCGCCTGGGCACGATTCACTTTCCGGAAGCCGGTATTTACGAACTGGAATTTGAGATAACCCCCGCCAAAAACAGCGAGGTTCGCTTTCAATGGATTTGGATGAAATAGGCGCGACGGCCGGAAGAGCCGCTTGAAGCGTTAAAACGCTTCAAGCCCCCGGTCTATGTCGGCCTTCAGATCTTCGATTTCTTCCAGGCCTGTCGAAAAACGGATAAGGTTATCTTCGATACCGATAATCCGTTTCGTTTCCGGCATGAAGGTGCCGTATATGGTCGATTCGGGATGAATGACCAGCGTCTTGTTGTCGAAGAGGTTTGTCGCCCGCCTGATGAGTTTCAGCGCGTCCATGAACTTGTAGCAAGCTTCTTTCGATTCGAGGCTGACGGTGAACATCGCGCCCGGATTGCCGGTGAACATCTTGTCGGAGATGGCTTTGTAGGGTGACGACGGCAATTTAGGATAATTTGCTTTCCGTACCTTGGGATGAGTCGAAAGGTAGAGCGCCAAGTCGTAAGCCGTCTGCGACATCTGTTTGTAGCGCACTTCGAGCGACTCCATCCCCAAAGCCTGCTGGTAGGCCGTGTCCGGCGACATACATGCCCCCACGTTACGCACTATTTCGGAACGCAGCTTGAAAGCAAAGCGCGACATGCCGTTCAATTGAGGCAACAGGCCGAGTCTTTTGCTGTTCGCCCAGTCGTGGGTACCGTAGTCGACGATTGCGCCCCCTATGCTTGTGGCGCCTCCCGAAACATATTTCGTGGTGGATACGATTTCGACATCTACGCCGAACCGGCGCGCATCGAAGCCGCACCAGGGGATGATGGTCGTGTCGATAATCATCGGCACATGCTTGCTGCGAAGGATTTTCGACACTTCGGACAAGTCTGCGATTTCCATATGCGGATTGGTGATAAGTTCGGCAAAAAATGCGCATGTATTCTCGTCGACGGCAGCGGCAATTTCCTGCAAATTGTCGGTATCGACGAAGCGTACTTCTACGCCGAAAGCCGAAAGCGTAAATTTCAGAAACGAATAAGTATTTCCGAAAAGATGAGGCGAAGCGACAATGTTGCTTCCTGCACAGGCAATAGCAAAAAAGGTATTTGATATGGCCGCCATGCCCGAAGCTAAAGCCACCACTTGTTCGCCGCCCGAAGCCGCCTTTATTTTGCGTTCGAGGTTGGCAACCGAGGGATTGGTGATGCGGGAATAGGTGTGGGCATCTATCTTGTTTTGGAATGCGGCGGCAATCGTTTCCGAATCGGGAAATTCGAATGCCGCATTGCGGTATACCGGCAGGTTAATCGCCCCGTATACGTCCGGGCGGGCATAATCGCAACCGATAATTTTAGCTGAAAATGACGGCGGACAACCGTCTTCGTCCTGTTTTGTTGTATCCATAATTGTTTATTCTGAGATTATTTTTTGTTTTCCTGCATGCAGAAATAAGTTTTTAATCCGGCGGGAGTCGGAGAGAAAGTATATGATTTAAAAAAAGATGTACCCGGAGATACATCTTTTTCACAATCAATTCATTTTACAAACTTATTTTTCAGCCGCTTCTTCCACGCTTTCCGCGACTGTTTCGGAAGATGTATCTTCTACGGTTTCGACCGTTTCTTCGACAGGAACAGTCGGTCGAAGTTCTTTTGCTGTTTCGGGGACTAAACTTTTCACCGAGATATAAGAACGGTTATCTTTCTTTTTACGGAAAACGACCGTGCCGTCGATCAGTGCATAAATAGTATGGTCTCTACCGATTCCCACGTTTTGACCGGGGTGATGTTTTGTTCCTCTCTGACGAAGAATAATGTTGCCCGCTTTGGCTATTTCGCCGCCAAAGAGTTTTACTCCCAATCGTTTACTTTCCGATTCGCGACCGTTCTTCGAACTACCGACGCCTTTTTTATGTGCCATGTTCTTTTACGTTTTTAATGTTAAGCCACAATTTCTTTAATATTCACTTCGGTGAACTGTTGACGATGACCATTCAACTTGCGATAGCCTTTTCTCCTTTTTTTGTGAAAAATCAATACTTTATCACCCTTTACCAGTGGAGAAAGCACTTCACATACAACTTTCGCACCCTCAATGACAGGCGTTCCTACCTGCACTTCACCGTCCGTGTCTACCAACAACACTTTGTCAAATTCGACCGTTGCGCCGTTTTTGACATTCGGAATGTGATGAACAAACAATTTTTTCCCTTGTTCGGCCTTAAACTGCTGGCCGTTAATTTCTACAATTACGTACATCTGTTGTCTAAATAATAACAGGTTATGTCCCGGAGGCGGATTACTTCACTACTAATCTCTTTTCTGCCTCTTGAGGAATCAAGGCACAAAAGTAATGCTTCTTTTTAGTTTGTGCAAATGTTTGTCTTTTTTTTTGCCGAGGCAGATTCAGGTAGCTAATGTAACTTTTCAAAAGAAACTATCTTTACGGGACTCGAAGTTGAGCCATTTTATTGGTCTTCGATTGATTTTGTATTGAAAATATGTTATACCAGCATCGCTATATTTTGTAAAGCCTTTTTTTAGGAATATATTGTCTTACGAGGCCGTTTGTATATTTGTTCAATCCTCATTCCCTCGCCTCAAAGCGCAAGCGGTAATCCGTTGTAAAAGTCCAGAATCTTTGCGCGGAAAATGAAGTCGTATTTTGCCCGCGCTTGCTCGGAAAGGCTTTGCGCGTATTTCGTTTTGGCTTCGTTGTATTCGAATACGGTGTTTTTGCCTGCGCCGTAGCGTTCTTCGGCGTAAGTGAACGACTGCCGGCCGGCTTCGACGGCTTTGCTCGCGGCGATGTATTTTTCCTGCGCGGCGACGGCGTTGTAGTATGCTTGTTGTATTTCTTTGTAGAGCGCCTTTTTGCTGTTTTCCATCATCAGTTCGCGGTTGGCGATGCCTGCACGCGCCGTGCGTACGCTGTTGCGCACTTCGAAACGGTTGAAGATGGGGATGGTCAGGCTCAATCCGACGGTTTTCCGTTCGTTTTGCCTCAACTGGTCTGCAAACGGGATGTTTACGATGTCGTTGCCTCCCGAAAAGCGGTAATATCCGTTGCTGTAACTGGCGTTCAGGTTGAGCTTCGGATAGTATCCCGATTGCGCTATTTTGAGCATTTTCTTTTGGCTTTCGAGCAGGTATTCCTGCTGGCGGATTTGCGGTTTGACGGTTACCGCATGGTTGTAAATGTCGCCGGGAGGGACGAGGCTTTGCATGTTTTCGGCAATGACGTCTTTTATTTCGGGGGAGGCGATGTCGAAGTCCGTTTCCTGCCGCTCGAGTTCGAGCGCCTGCGCGAGGTCGAGCAAAGCCAGGCGGACGTTGTTTTCCGCTTCGGTGCGCGTTACTTCGTCTTTTGCCTGCTGTGCACGGATGTCGTACAGTTGCGAGGCGGGCACCTTGCCCGAACGCACCAGCGCATCCGTTTTGCCGACCTGCTCGGTCGTCAGGGCGACTTGCAACTCGGCGACCGTCCGAATCTCCCTTGCATACAATACTTGCAGGAAATATGATGCCACGCCGACGGATAAGTCTTCCTTCGCTTTGTTGAGCGCTTCGGTTGCCGCCTGAAGGTTCAGTTTCTTAGCGGCAATGTCGTTGATGATTCTGAACCCGTCGAATACGGGCATACTCGCTTGCAGCGTCCCGGACGAGTTGGCCGACGTGCGGTCGACAATGACGCCTTCGCGGGATTCCGAACGCCCGAAGTCAAAATTCTGCCCGATGCCCGCATTCAGGCTGGGCAGCCAGCTATGCTTGCTTGTGTTTAATTCTATTTCGCGGATTTGCCGCTCCTGCTCCTGCAATTTGAGGTCTATGTTATGCTCGACGGCATGGCGGATACATTCCTCCAGCGTCCACTGTTTGGTCTGTGCATTCACCGTCAGGCAGCAGCACAACAGCAGAGGGGTTATTTTTGTCATTTTCATATGCGCTGATTATTCGGTTGTTCAATTCTTCGGTTTGTTTTTGGGGTCGATGGCTGCTCCGCGGACTTTGTTGTCGACGGTCAGTCCGTCCACGATTTCAATCTTGATGCCGTCGCTCAATCCCGTCTTGACGAAGCGACGTTCAAACACTTGTTCGGGCGTTTCCTGCGTGACCAACTGTACAAAGGCCGAATCGCCTTGAAATTCGACCGTGCTTTCGGGTACGGTCAATACGTTGTCGGCACGCTTCAGGACGATTTCGGCATTGGCGCTGTAACCCGCGCGGATAAAGTCGCCTTCGGGAATATGTACCGCCGCTTTGATTTCGAACTGTATGGCGCCGCTTTTTTCCACTCCTTTGGGGGAGACGTATTCCAGGATGGCGTCGAAACTCCTGTTTTCTATCGCGCCTATGATCAGCTTGATGGGCATTCCTTCGCGGATGCGCCCGATTTCCGTCTCGTCCACGTTGCCTCGGAAAATCATGTCGTTCATGTCGGCTACCGATGCAATCGTCGTGCCGTCGTTGAAGTTGTTGCTTTGAATCACGGAGTTGCCCTCCTTGACGGGGATGTCGAGAATCATGCCGGAGATGGTGCTGCGTATCTGTGTGGTGCTTTCCACGCGGGAGTTTTTCGCGATGCCGTCCCGGATGATTTCCAGCGCGCTCAGGGCATTGTTCTTTTCTTCCTTTGCCTTGTCGCAGGCGGCTTTGGAGGCTTCGTATTCTTCGCGCGAAATTACTTGCCGGTTAAACAGCTGTTCGTCGCGGCGGAATACTTCTTCTATCTGCCGCAGATTGATTTCCGCTACGTTGACGCGCGACTCGGCATTGTTGAGCTGTACCATTTCGGGGATGACTTTGATTTGGGCGATGATTTCGCCTGCCCGCACCATCTGTCCCGCTTCCTTCATCAGCCGGGATATGATGCCCGAAATCTGGGGTTTTATCAGTACTTCATACCGCGGCTCCACGTTGCCCGTGGCCACGGTTTTTGTTTCGATCGTATCGCGCTTGGGCGTGACGATTTCGTAGACGGTCACAACCGGCTGCGCCTTCTTCCACAGAAAATAAAACGTGCTGAATACCACAAGTCCCGTCAGCGACAGGAAAAAGATACGTACAATCTTTTTAAATAAACGATTTTTCTTTGCCATACATTTATGCTTTAAAATTATATTCAAATTATCTTATTCTTCTCTGATTGCGTCGATGGCGTTGATCTGCATCGCCCGCCAGGCGGGAATCAGTCCGGCCAGCAGTCCGCTTAACAATAGTATAATCGTTGCGGCGACGGCTGTAGTGATATGTATTTCGGGATTGGTAATGAAGTTCCCGTCTCCCTGCGGCTGACCGCCCATCGCTTTGCTCACGACGTCGAGCAGGAAAACGCCCAGGCTCAATCCCAGCAAGCCGGCCATGGCGGTCAGCAGGAGGCTTTCGCTCATCACCTGCGAGATGATGTTAAACGGTTTGGCGCCCAGCGCCCGGCGCACGCCTATTTCTTTTGTCCGTTCCTTCACCGTCACCATCATGATGTTGCTGATGCCGATCACGCCGGCGAGCAGCGTGCCCATGCCTACCAGCCAGACGAGGATGTCGATGCCGGTAAAGAGCATGTCGAAGGTTTCGACCTGCGCGGCGAGGTTCAGCACCCGGACGGCCTGCGGGTCGGCAGGCGCGATTTCGTTTTGCGCTTTCAGGACGGCCGTCACTTCGTCGATCATTTTCTTGATCGGGTAATTCGGCTTTCCGGATACGAAAAGCACGTGGATGACGTCGCCCTGCGTCGACGTTTGCTGCAAGGTGGTGAACGGCAGATAAACGGATTCCGCCATCCGTCCGTTGAGACTGATGTTCGCTCTGCTGTCTATCACGCCTGCCACCATGTAGTATATTCCGTTGACGCGGATGGACTTTCCGCAGGGGTCTTCGTTGCGGAAGAGCGTCTTGCATACGTCGTTGCCTATTACGCAGACTTTTCGTTTGTCTCTGATGTCGATGTCGTTAATCAGTCGGCCACGAATGAGTCGGGGTATTTGCAGGCGGAAGTAGTCGGGGGAGACGCCGTTGACATTATACGTTCCGGTCGTTTGCCCGTAGACGATGTTTTTGTCTCTCCGTCCTGCGCCGACCATTCCCGATACGATCAGTGCGCCTTCGACGTTTGTTCGGACGTTTTCGACGTCGCGGTTGCGCATACTCCAGTATCGTCCCTTGTTAAAGCCCTTGTAGGGTTCGCTTGTACGGTCGCTCATGAAAAAGACGCTCCGCGTGGCAAAGCCTTCCAGCAGTCCGAATATCCCGTTCCGCATTCCCGCGCCTGCGCCGAGCAGGAGTACCAGCATCAGGATTCCCCAGAATACGCCGAGGCACGTCAGCAGGCTGCGCATTTTGTTGCGCGTGATGGTCGCCCATATTTCTATCCATCTGTCCAAATCAAATAATCCCACGTCTTCTATAATTTAAAGTTCGACACTGCTCATTCTTCTCTCATTGCTTCGATGGCCGATATTTTTATGGCTTTCCTTGCGGGGAAATATCCGGCCAGCACGCCGGCCGCAATCAGCACGCAGGTGGCGGAGACGGCGATACCCATATCGACCGTGGGGTTGCGGAAGAGGGTCATATTTTCTCCCGGATTGCCTCCGCCGGAGGAGCCGACGCCGGCCATTTCCATAAAGAAGTTGATCATCTCCGTCAGTCCGATGCCCGACACCATCCCCACATACCCGAACACGGCCGTAACCAGCACCGATTCGATGATGACCGGTTTCAGGATGGACGCCGGTTTGGCGCCGAGGGCTTTGCGGATGCCGAACTCGCGCGTCCGTTCGCGCACCGTGATGAGCATGATGTTGCTCACGCCCACGATGCCGGCCATCAGCGTGCCGATGCCGATGATCCAGATAAACATGGCTATGCCGTTGTTCATCCCATGCCACATGCGAAATTCTTCGCCCATGTTGAACATGCCGATGGCGCTCATGTCTTCGGGGTCGAAGCGGTGACGGCGAGCCAGGCGTGCCCGGAGCCGTTTCTCGAAGGCTTCCGTCTCGGCTTCCGTATCCACTCCTCGAACGGTGAAGTAGATGTCGCCGATGTAGTAACCGCCTTCGAACAGCATTTCGCCCGTCGTGAAGGGGATATAGGCCGGCGGCGTATCGTTCGTATTGTCGTCTTTGTAGACGCCTATCACCTGAAACATCAGGCTGCCGATTTTGATATGCTGTCCCAGAGGTTCGATGGAGTCGCGGAACAGGATTTCGGCCATGCGCGGACTGAGCACTGCCACCTTCCGCCGTTCCTTCAGGTCGAGGCCGTTGATAAAGCGCCCCTGCCCGGGGGGAATGGGGCGGTATTGAATGGAGGCGAAGTCGGGATATACGGACAGGACTCTTCCGGTCAGGTATTCGTGCCTGAAAGTGAGCGTGTCGCTGCGGGAATTAACGGGCGAGATCAGTTCCACTTCGGGCAGGTCGCGCTTGATCATGTCCACGTCTTCGCGCGTAAACCGTATCTGCCGGTCGACGGGCAATCCTTGCCAGGGGCGCGTGGTATGGCGCGTCCAGATTTCGACCATGTTGGTCGACCAGCTTTCGAAGGTGGAGGCGATGCCGTTGCGCAATCCGTTGCCGGCTGCCAGCAGTATGATGAGCATGAAGATGCCCCACGCCACGGAAAAGCCGGTGAGGAAGGTGCGGAGCTTGTTTTTCTTCATCGTGCTCCCTATTTCGCGGAGGCTGTCGAAGTCAAACATGATGCGCCACGGTTTCAATCTGTTCGATAATACCGTCTTTCAGGCGGATGATGCGGTCGGTGACGTTGGCCACAGACTGTTCGTGGGTGACGATAATCATCGTCATGCCGTCGCGGTTCACTTCGCGGAGGAGTTGCATCACTTCTTCCGTCGTGACGCTGTCCAGCGCCCCCGTCGGCTCGTCGGCAAGGACTACCTGCGGCTTTGCGATCAGGGCGCGGGCGATGGCTACGCGCTGCTTCTGTCCGCCGGACAGCTCGCTCGGCAGGTGTTCGGCCCATTCCTTCAGCCCGACGCGGTCGAGGTATTCCGTAGCCATGGCGTTGCGTTTCCGTCGCGATACGCCCTGGTAGTAGAGCGGCAGGGCGACGTTTTCCATCGCGTTTTTGAACGAAATCAGGTTGAACGACTGGAAAACGAAGCCTATCATGCGGTTTCGCAACTCGGCGGCGCGCGATTCGCTCAGGTCCCATATCAGCTGATCGCCGAGGTGGTATGTCCCCTCGTCGTACGTATCCAGTATGCCGAGTATATTTAATAATGTACTCTTGCCCGACCCCGAAGCGCCCATGATGGCTACCATCTCGCCTTGCCTGATGTCGAGATCTATGCCTTTCAGTACATGCAACGGCGCACCGTTGTAATATGTCTTGTTAATATCTTTCAGTTGAATAATATTCATTTTAACGCACTTTATTCTGTTAGACGCAATACATATCCGCCGGGTTGCAAATTTTGAAAAATATTTTCTTCATCTCAATTTATTTTCATTGAATCTATATTCATAAGACGTAATCGTTTCTGTTTTGTTGCAACATTCACGATATTTTTTGCAAATATAAGGGAGAAAAATATGTCGGCAAATAAAATCGGATTGTTTTCGCCGTATGAGCCTGTCGGCAAGCCGGGATTTATAATACGCTTGTGTTAAAACAGTGCGAGGCCGACGTGTAAGAAAATGTAAAAAAAGAAGCGGTAAGCGTCGCAGGAAGCGCAAATTCATCCCGGCGTAGCTCTTCATCCCCTGCGGAAGCCTGACGGGCGGTAATGGGCTTCTATAATCCTCTCGGAAATATTTCCGCGTCACTTGGAAATATTTCCGCGTCGCTCGGAAATATTTCCGCGTCACTTGGAAATATTTCCGCGTCGCCTGGAAATATTTCCGCGTCGCCTGGAAATATTTCCGCGTCACTTGGAAATATTTCCGCGTCACTCGGAAATATTTCCGCGTCGCCTGGAAATATTTCCGCGTCACTTGGAAATATTTCCGCGTCGCTTGGAAATATTTCCGCGTCACTTGGAAATATTTCCGCGCCGCTTGGAAATATTTCCGCGCCGCTCGGAAATATTTCCGCGCGTTTCTTAGCAGGCTTGATTTTTGTCGTATAAAGATATTGTTGCGCGACAGGGTGCGGCGAAGGCAAGGCAAAGCCCTGCGCATAAACGGTGCAGTCATCGCTTGAGTCGAAATCTCGCTGCAATGATGCCGGAGCCGTGGCCTCGCTGTCGAACGAATATATTGAAGATGCGAGGGGAGGCGGGAGGCGGTTTTCAGGGGAGGAACGGGTTGAGTTGGCCGGCGGATTGCGCCGTCGGACGGCTTCGGCGGCGCGGCTTGCCGAAAGCGGCGTTACGTGTTGCGGGCTGTCGACGGTTTTAGAGGATTATTCGACGTGCACCGTCTGCTTCGTGCCGAATATGCACGGCGTGTGTGTACTGAAATTGTATCGTGGCAGGGGGCGTCGGAGGCCGGTCTACGTGCCCCACGTGTCGCGATCGAGGTTGCGGTAATTGATGGCTTCCGCCAGATGGGGCAGCATGATGTCGGGAGCGCCTTCCAAATCGGCTATCGTACGCGATACTTTCAATATCCTGTCGTATGCGCGGGCGGAGAGATTGAATTTCTGCATGGCGATTTTCAGCGAATTAAGCCCGTCCGCGTCGGGAACGGCGTATTTATGAAGCTGTTTAGCGTTCATCTGCGCATTGCAGTATACATCCGGACAGGGCGCGAATCGTTTGCTCTGTATCTCGCGTGCACGGATGACACGTTCGCGAATGTTTGCGCTCGGTTCCGACGGTTTCTGTTCGGATATTTTTTCGAAGGAGACGGGCACGATTTCAATCTGTATGTCGATACGGTCCAGCAACGGGCCTGAAATGCGGTTCATGTATTTCTGCACGCTTCCGGGCGTACAGAGGCACTGCCGTTCGGGATGGTTGTAATATCCGCAGGGGCAGGGGTTCATGGATGCGACGAGCATAAAGCTTGCGGGATAGTCTGCCGCCGAATGTGCGCGCGAGATGCCGATACGCCTGTCTTCGAGCGGTTGTCGCAACACTTCCAGTACGCTCCGGTTAAATTCGGGCAGTTCGTCCAGAAAAAGTACGCCGTTGTGCGCCAGGCTGATTTCGCCCGGCTGGGGGTATGTGCCGCCGCCTACCATGGCTACGTTCGAGATCGTATGGTGCGGCGAACGGAAAGGCCGTTGGGTCAACAGCGACATGTTTTTCCCTACTTTTCCTGCAACGGAATGTATTTTGGTTGTTTCGAGCGCTTCATGCAGGGTGAACGGCGGGAGTATGGACGGCAGTCGTTTGGCCATCATAGATTTTCCGCTTCCCGGCGGGCCTATCATAATGATGTTGTGTCCTCCCGCAGCCGCTACTTCGAGCGCCCGTTTGACGTTCTCCTGTCCGCGTACCTCCGAAAAGTCGCAGTCGAAGTGTTGCCGTCCGGCATAAAACTCTTCGCGCGTATCGACTACGGTGGGTTCCAGTTCGCTTTTTCCGCAGAAGAAGTCTATCACTTCCTTGATGTTTTCGGCGCCGTATACTTTCAGGTTATTCACCACCGCGGCTTCGCGTGCGTTCTGTTTAGGCACAATCAAACCTTCGAAACCGTCTTCGCGCGCCTTGATGGCGATGGGCAATACGCCCTTGATGGGTTGCAGGCTGCCGTCCAGCGACAATTCGCCCATCAGCATGTACTTCTCCAGCATTTCCGTGTCGATACCTGTTTCGTTGGCCGAAGCAAGGATCCCGATAGCGATCGGCAAGTCGTATGCCGCCCCTTCCTTGCGGATGTCGGCCGGCGCCAGATTCACTACTATCCGGTAACGCGGGAATTTCAGGCCGTTGACCTGTAATGCCGAAATAATTCGTTCGTGGCTTTCGCGTATGGCCACATCCGCCAGTCCTACGAGATAAAACTGAATGCCTTTCGTACAATTGACCTCAATCGTAATCAACGTGGCCGAAATTCCCTGTACGGTAGCAGCATAAGTTTTAACCAGCATATGACTTCATTGTTTTACCGGGATCAGCTCGTCTAATTTTCGTTTCAGTTCGATCCCGTTATCTGTTTTTAATACAATATTTCCTTCCCTGTCGATCAGATAACACAACGGAATAGACGATACATTATACGTATCAATCATTTCAATGGCCTGTCCGGCCGAGTCTGTTACCACGTTCCAGCGCACCGTGTCTTTCTCCGTCGCCTTGCGTATAGCTTCCGGATTCTCGTCGAGGCATATCAGTACGATGTCTACCGAATCTTCGGGAAACATCCTGATTACTTCGTCCAGAAACAAGTCTTTCGTGTGGCACATGTCTTCCCACATGGAGACAAAAGCCAGTATGAAATGGTTGTCGAACGAAGATGGGCTATACGTTTTACCGTAAATATCCCGCACGTTGAAATCGGGCGCCGGCGCTCCGACAACAGTCCTCTTTGCCTTCCGACTGAAAGCCTTTATATCTTTCACGACATAAAAATCATCCAACTGTGCATCAAGTACCGACATGATTTCGTCCGTAAACAGCGGATTTTCGGGATCGGAAAAATATTCTTCAATAAGGATGGCGGAGACTTTCTTGTCGGGATGCTTTCTGATAAACGCTTCGGCTTGCACGTGGAGTTCGTGGTTGATAGTGGCAAGGCGGGAGGTGTTGTCTTCCTCCGTTTGGCCTTTTCCCGCATTGTTGCGCGTAATGTCGGCCTGTTCTTTCAGCAGCGGTGCAACTTTTTTTCTGAAAAGCGAGAGCATCTCGTTTATTTCTCCGCCTTTGATTTCCGCCAGCTGCGGATAACGGGCGTCTCCCGTGACGGTCACTTTCACGTAGGGTTCAAGATATACCGTAATCCATTGCGTCTGATTGTCGTAATACAATACGAGGGTACGGAATCCTTCCGCCGCCTGATTGATGACACATTGGCCATTGCCGTCATACGCGAGTGTGTCCACCACCTTCATATCGGCAGATTCAAATACGACGTAAAGCGTCTGTTCAGGCAAATTCTCAAGTTTGACTTTTACCTGATAGGCCATTTTCTCCTTGCATGAGGCAAGTAAAATCACGGCCGCCAATCCATATATATACTTTTTCCACATCCGAATATTCCACGATAGATGAAATTCGCGGTAAAGATAGTGAATAAAAGATTAATATCCCTTTGTTTTTGGTAAGAAAATTTACTTAACCATGATTGTTGCGTAAAAAAAACGCAGAGCCATGCAGGCTCTACGTTCTTTTAATTATCTGTAACTGTTACAGTTTTGGCCCTGCGGCAACCAAAGACTTTCCAAGATCGTTTCCTGTGAATTTTGCGAAATTCTTGATGAAACGTCCGGCAAGATCTTTCGCTTTTTCTTCCCATTGAGAAGCGTCGGCATACGTGTCGCGCGGGTCAAGGATTTTGGTATCTACGCCCGGCAATACGGTCGGGACAATGAAATCAAAATAGGGAATGGTTTTCGTAGGCGCTTTGTCGATCGAGCCGTTGAGAATGGCGTCAATGATTCCGCGGGTATCTTTGATGGAGATACGTTTGCCGGAACCGTTCCAGCCGGTGTTTACCAGATAGGCTGTTGCGCCGGATACTTTCATCTTTTTCACCAGTTCTTCGCCGTATTTCGTGGGATGCAACGACAGGAATGCTGCGCCGAAACATGCCGAGAAGGTGGGCGTCGGTTCCGTGATGCCGCGTTCCGTACCGGCCAGTTTTGCCGTAAATCCGGACAGGAAATAATACTGCGTCTGTTCGGGCGTCAGGATAGAAACCGGAGGCAATACGCCGAAGGCGTCGGCCGAGAGGAAAATCACTTTTTTCGCATGGTCGCCTTTCGATACAGGCTTGACGATGTTCTTGATGTGATTAATCGGATATGATACGCGCGTATTTTCCGTCACGCTCTTGTCTGCAAAATCAATTTTGCCGTTTGCGTCGACGGTTACGTTTTCGAGTAAGGCGTCACGTTTGATTGCTTCGAAAATATCCGGTTCGGCTTCTGCGCTCAGGTTGATAACTTTGGCGTAGCAGCCGCCTTCGAAGTTGAATACGCCGTCGTCGTCCCATCCGTGCTCGTCGTCGCCGATAAGGAGGCGTTTCGGGTCGGTAGACAAAGTTGTCTTTCCCGTGCCGGACAGACCGAAAAAGACGGCTGTTTCTTTGCCTTGAAGGTCGGTATTGGCCGAGCAGTGCATCGAAGCAACACCTCTGAGCGGCAACAGATAGTTCATGTATGAGAACATGCCTTTTTTCATTTCGCCGCCGTACCATGTATTCAGGATGACTTGTATTTTTTCGGTCAGGTTGAAGACTACCGCCGTTTCGGAATTTAATCCGAGCGCTTTGAAATTCTCTACTTTCGCTTTGGAGGCGTTCATGACTACAAAATCCGGTTCGCCGAAATTCGCCAATTCCGCAGCCGTGGGACGGATGAACATATTGGTAACGAAATGCGCCTGCCAAGCTACTTCCATGATGAAGCGAATTTTCAGCCGCGTATTTTCGTTGGCTCCGCAGAATGCGTCGACTACATACAGTTTTTTGTTCGAAAGCGCTTTGGTAGCAATATTTTTCAACACGTTCCATGTTTCGACGGATACGGGTTTATTGTCGTTTTTGTATTCGTCGGACGTCCACCAGATGGTGTCTTTGGTTGTGTCGTCGTATACGAAAAACTTGTCTTTCGGAGAACGTCCGGTATACACGCCTGTCATTACATTCACTGCACCGAGTTCGGTCAATTGGCCTTTTTCAAAGCCTTCCAGACCGGGTTTCAATTCTTCGGCGTACAATACGTCGTAAGATGGGTTGTGAACAATTTCGGTTACGCTTGAAATACCGTACTTACTTAAATCTAATTTTGCCATTTTGTTTCAAATTAAATGTTTAGAATATGATTATAATATATTGATTCTTAATTGCCGAAAGGCGCCTTTGCCTTTGCGGTGCAAAATTACCGCATTTTTTTAAACGGGAATAGTGATTAGAGAAATTTTTCAGTAATTGTATTGTTTTAATATTGTGCGTAAAATGAAAATACCTGCCGATCGGAAAGTGCCGAAACTTGAGTTCGACGTAATGAAAAGCGGATCTGAGATGATTATTGTTTGGTTAAACGGTTATTAATCGGCAGGATTGCCGTCGGGCGTACATGTTTGTCCGCGTAATATTCACATGAATTTGCGCCGTATTCATGTGAATTTTCGACAATAACCGTGATAATAAATACGTCGACCATGCGAAAATGCCGGAAATCCGGCCGGCGGCTATTTACTTACTATTATCTTTTTGATTTCGTTGAGTTTGTTCAAGGCTTCCAGCGGGGTGAGGTTGTTCAGGTCGATGCCGATTATTTCGTCGCGTACGCGGCTGAGGATGGGGTCGTCCAGTTGAAAGAAGCTCAGTTGATAGCCTTCGCCGCGCGAAGCAATCTGCCTGACGGGTTTGCTTTTGATGTCTGCTTGACGGTTGCCGTTTTCGAGTTGTGCAAGTATTTCTCCGGCGCGTTTTACGATGCTTTTGGGCATACCTGCCATTTTGGCGACGTGGATGCCGAAACTGTGTTCGCTTCCGCCCGGCACGAGTTTGCGCAGGAGGATGACTTTGTTGCTTGTTTCTTTTACGCTTATGTTAAAGTTGCGGACGCGTTTGAACGCGCGTTCCATTTCGTTCAACTCGTGGTAGTGGGTGGCGAAAAGCGTGCGTGCGGAGGCTGCCGGATGTTCGTGGATATATTCGACGATAGCCCAGGCGATGGAAATGCCGTCGTAGGTGCTCGTTCCGCGTCCAAGTTCGTCGAAGAGTATGAGGCTGTGCGGCGAGATATTGTTCAGGATGCTTGCCGCTTCGTTCATTTCGACCATGAAGGTTGATTCGCCGACGGAGATATTGTCGGAGGCTCCTACTCGTGTAAAAATCTTGTCGACAAGCCCTATGCGTGCGCTTTCGGCAGGGACGAAACTGCCTGTTTGCGCCATCAGCGTAATCAGCGCCGTCTGTCGGAGCAGCGCAGACTTGCCGGCCATGTTCGGCCCCGTGATAATCAATATCTGCTGTTTGTGTCTGTCCAGATAGATGTCGTTGGCCACGTAGGGCGCTTCGGGAGGCAGTTGACATTCGATGACGGGATGACGTCCCGCCTTAATGTCGATTACATCGGAGTCGTCCACTTCCGGGCAGGTGTAGCGGTTGCTCAAAGCCACTTTGGCAAATGAAAGCAGGCAGTCCAGTTGCGCAATCATCCGTGCATTCTGCTGGACGGGCTGTATGTATTTACTCATTTCCACAACAAGGTCTCCGAATATCTGCATTTCCAGATTGATTATCGTGTCTTCGGCCGTCAGGATTTTTTCTTCGTATTCCTTCAGTTCTTCCGTGATGTAGCGTTCGGCCTGCGTCAGCGTCTGCTTGCGTATCCAGTCGGGCGGTACCTTGTCTTTGTGCGCGTTACGCACTTCGATGTAGTAGCCGAAAACGCTGTTGTACGAAATCCGCAGACTCGGTATGCCGGTGCGTTCGCTTTCGCGTTTCTGGATTTGCATCAGGTGGTCTTTCCCCGAAAAGGCCAGGCTGCGCAAGTTGTCCAGTTCGGGATGTATGCCTTTGCCGATGACGCCGCCCTTGTTGACAAGCGCCGGCGGGTCGGGGACGATGACTTTTTCGATGCGCTTGTGGAGGTCGGCGCACGGGTTCAGCTTCTCGGCAATAATCCGCAACTCAGGCTCGTCGCCGGCCATGCAAAGTTCGCGAAGAGGCGCGACGACCTGCAACGCCGTTTTCAGTTGCACTGCTTCGCGCGGCGAAATCCGTCTTGCCGATACTTTGGATACGAGCCGTTCAAGGTCGCCCGTTTCCTTAATGAAACCGTCCAGTTGTGCGCTCAGCCCGGATTGATGCAGAAAGCAGGCGACCACCTGCTGCCGTTTCCGGATAGCCGGAATATCGGTCAGCGGAAAGAGAATCCATCTTTTCAACAGACGCACACCCATCGGCGACGAGGTTTTATCCAGTACGTCGACAAGCGTTTTCCCGTTTTCGTTGATGAGTTGTACAAGTTCGAGATTTCTGATGGTGAACTTGTCGAGCCGCACGAAGTTTTCGTCTTCAATACGCCTGAGCGTCGTGACATGCGCAATTTGCGTATGATGCGTCATGTCGAGGTACGTCAGGACGACGCCTGCGGCAACAATGCCAAGAGGCATGTTGTATACGCCGAATCCTTTGAGACTGCTGGTTTCGAAATGCCGGAGCAGTCGCTCGCCGGCCGTTTCGGGCGTGAAAGCCCAGTCTTCCATTCCGAAAATGCTTGCACGGTATCCGAACGTCTCGTCGAAATGCTTACGCATATCGCGGCGCACGAGCACTTCTTTGGGCATAAAGTTGTTCAGCAATTTATCCACATCATTTACCGTGCCTTCGGATGCCATAAATTCGCCCGTCGAGATGTCGAGAAAGGCCACTCCGCAATTGCTTTTCGAGAAATGGACGGCGGCAAGGAAATTGTTTTCCTTGTGCACTAAAATATTGTCGTTGAAGGAAACGCCCGGCGTAATCAGTTCCGTCACGCCGCGGCGGACTAATTTTTTCGCCGTCTTGGGATCTTCCAACTGGTCGCATATTGCCACACGTTTGCCTGCGCGTACCAGTTTGGGCAGATATGTATCCAGCGCATGATGCGGAAATCCGGCCATCTCCACGTCCAGCGCCATGCCGTTCGAACGCTTGGTTTGCACGATTCCCAGAATTGCGGCGCCTTCTACGGCATCCCGACCGTACATTTCGTAAAAATCGCCCACGCGAAACAACAGGATAGCATCGGGATTATTGCTTTTGATTTCGTTATATTGCCTCATAAGAGGCGTATCGACTCTCTGTGACATTGTTAAGCTATATTCATTATTGAATTTCAAATATAATAGTTGCCCGTGTCGACCACGCCCGCGCTTGCGGCGTATCGGGAGGCTTTGAGTACATTGCCGATTCCGAACAGGAAACCCTCGTTCGGGCAGTTGCCGAAGAAAATCCATCGTGTATGCGGAAAGCGCTTGCAGATGATAAACAAACTGTCCGGCCCCGGAAGGTCGAACAGCGAATAATCAGTCACGACAGCGGCCTCAGGACACCGTGCCGGCAGGCGTATAAGCCCTGCCTTGTTGCCGGCCGTAAAGACTTCTCCTCCGGGAATGGTTTTATCCCGGAACAAAATAACGCCAACCCTCGTAATGGGTTGATTGTCCGCCACTATGAGTATCTCCTTTTCGTCGCCCACTAAAAAATGATTTTGTTTTCGAGGGGCAAAGGTGGCGATTTTTTTCGATTTCAGGAATGAATTATTCCCTTTTTCTTTGCAGACGGTAAAATAATGTATACTTTCGCCAGCCAAATGAAATGGTGTTGCAGATGATAAAAGTATCGGGAATAACGAAAAGTTTTGACAGTTTGCAAATATTGAAGGGTATCGACCTGGAAGTCAACAAGCGCGAAATCGTATCGGTGGTCGGTCCGAGCGGAGCGGGGAAGACGACGTTGCTTCAGATTATAGGGACGCTCGACAATCCGGACGACGGCAGGGTGGAAATAGACGGCATCGAGCCGTTTCGCCTGAAAGAAAAAGAGATGGCGAACTTTCGCAACCGTCATATCGGTTTTGTGTTTCAGTTTCACCAGTTGCTGCCCGAATTTACCGCGCTGGAAAACGTAATGATGCCGGCGTGGATTGCCGGGACAAAATACGACGCGGCGCGTAGAAAGGCCGGGGAACTGCTGGATTTTCTGGGACTGTCGGACAGGATGGAACACAAGCCGTCGGAATTGTCGGGCGGCGAGAGGCAGCGCGTGGCGGTAGCGCGGGCGCTGATCAACCGTCCGTCCGTGATACTGGCGGACGAGCCGTCGGGCAGTCTGGATACGCAAAACAAAGACGAACTCCACGCGTTGTTTTTCGACCTGCGCAACCGGATGGGGCAAACATTTGTAATTGTCACGCACGACGAGCGGCTGGCGACGAAAACCGACCGCATCGTGCGTATGAAAGATGGAATAATCATTAATTAAAATACGAAAATGAATCAACAAAGGTCAACATTCGGCAGTCGTATCGGCGTTATTCTTGCGACCGTAGGCTGCGCGGTCGGATTGGGAAATATCTGGCGATTTCCGTACATGCTGGGCACCAACGGCGGGGCAGCATTTCTGTTAGTTTATCTGGGGTGCATTTTAATACTCGGCTGGCCGGTGATGGTTACGGAGTTCTTTATCGGGCGGAATACCCGGCGTAATGCGGCGGGCGCATTCAAGTCGCTGGCGCCCGGAACGGGGTGGTCGATTATCGGATACAACGGCGTGCTGGCGGCATTCCTGATTCTCGGATTTTATTACGTGATTTCGGGGTGGACGCTTGATTATGCGTTCAATTCCGTCTTCACTTCGTATGCAGGCAAGACGACCGCCGATTTCCAGAACGAATTTAATGCGTTTTCGTCGAGCATCGTCAGGCCGATTTTGTGGACGTTTGTGTTTATCGGGATCACTCATTTCATCGTGACGTCGGGGGTAAAGAACGGCATCGAACGGGCGTCGAAAATCCTGATGCCGATACTGTTTTTTATTCTGGTGGCGCTGTGCGTCCGTTCGCTGACGCTTGAGGGTGCGGCTGGGGGGATTGATTTCCTTTTCCGTCCGGATTTCAGCAAGATTAATTCGACCGTCGTACTCAACGCAATGGGACAGGCCTTCTTCTCGCTGAGCGTAGGGATGGGCTGCCTGATTACGTACAGTTCGTATTTCGGAGATAAAACCAAGCTGCAGCGCACGGCGTTCGAAGTGACCGTGCTCGACACGCTGGTCGCGCTGCTTGGCGGGATCATGATTTTTCCGGCCGTGTTTCATTTCCACATCGAACCGACTTCGGGGCCGGAGCTTGTGTTCATCACCCTGCCGAACGTGTTTGCGCAATTGCCTCTGGGTAACTTATGGGCGCTGATTTTCTATATCCTGCTGGCCGTTGCGGCACTGACGTCCACCATTTCGCTCCACGAGGTGGCTACGGCCTATATCCATGAGGAGTTTCGCGTTACCCGCAAACGCGCCACGTTCTACGTATCGCTGGGCGCCGCCGTACTGTGCATCTTCAGTTCGCTCTCGTTCGGCGTGCTGAAAGGGGCGACGCTCTTCGGATTGACTTTCTTCGACATACTGGATTATGTCACGGCAAAAATCATGCTGCCGGGCGGCGGAATGCTTATCTGCATCTTCGTCGGGAACAGGGTCAACAAGAAAATCCTCAAGGCGGAGCTTACCAACCGGGGGACGACGGCGTTCTACTTCTTCAGCGGCTATCATTTCTTTATCAAATATATTGCGCCTGTTGCAATCGGTCTTATTTTCCTGAACGAACTCGGACTGATGAGATGGATCATGTCGCTGGGACAGTAATCGGGGAAGGCTTTAAAACGGTACGGCATGTCGTGGTATGATTTTTTTTACATTTCGTCGTCCGGCGATCGGCGGGCGCTCATCGTATTGTTCTGCCTGATTGCTGTGGCGGGCGGCATTTTATCTCTGACGGAGGCCCTGTCGACAGGGGAGGAGGAAGTCGTGGCGGGCGAGGTATTGCCGGACAGCGTCCGCACATCGCCTCCCGCAGCAGTAACAGAGAAACCGGCTTCGCCTCCGTCCGTTTCCACCGGCAGGAAAAAGGCGAAAGAATCTGTCCTCGACCAGGTGAAACGGTCTACCGCGAACAAGCCGCCCGCCTACGCGCGAACGAAAAAACTCGCCGCAGGCTCCGTCGTCGAATTGAATGCGGCGGATACCCTTGCGCTGAAAATGGTGCCGGGGATAGGGACGGTCTACGCAAACCGCATCGTCAAATTTCGCCGTCTGCTGGGCGGGTTTTACTCCGTAAAGCAACTGGGCGAGGTGTACGATATCGACGAAGACAAGTATGCCGAACTTGCCCCGTGGTTCCGGGTCGACACTTCGCTCGTCAGGCGGCTGCCGGTCAACACGCTTCCGGCCGATTCGCTCAGAAAACATCCTTACATCAGCAATGTTCAGGCGCGCGCCATAGTACGCCTCCGCAAACAGAAAAAACGCCTTGACGGATGGGAAAACCTCATCCTCCTGAAAGAATTTTCCGAACAAGACCGGGCGAGGCTGGAGCCGTACCTGTCGTTCGAGCCGTGAGCGAACCTGCCGCAGCGCGCCGCAGGGTGGAATAATAATAACCTTAGTTCGACGGATAAACTCATTTGCGAAAATGAAAGACCCATTTGCGTAAATGAAGAACTCATTTTCGAAAATGGAAGACTCATTTGCGTAAATGAAGAACCCATTTGCGAAAATGAAAGACTCATTTGCGTAAATGAAGAACTCATTTGCGAAAATGAAAGACTCATTTGCGAAAATGAAGAACCCATTTTCGAAAATGAAAGACTCATTTGCGTAAATGAAGAACCCATTTTCGAAAATGAAAGACCCATTTGCGTAAATGAAGAACTCATTTGCGAAAATGGAAGACTCATTTGCGAAAATGAAGAACTCATTTGCGAAAATGAAGAACTCATTTGCGAAAATGAAAGACTCATTTGCGTAAATGAAGAACCCATTTGCGAAAATGAAAGACCCATTTGCGTAAATGAAGAACTCATTTGCGAAAATGAAGAACCCATTTGCGAAAATGAAAAGCCCATTTTCGAAAATGAGTTTATCAAACGCGCGTTTGAAAGGCTGCGGATCGAGTCGGAAAGCCCCGTTACGGTGCGGGACAGGGGGAATACGGATGCGGGGGGATGGAATTGTGTTGAAGCATCCTGTCCCCCCGCGCCGCGCCGTCAGATGTTTTTTTCTATATTCCAGACGAAGGCTCTTAACCCCAGCCGTTCCGTCTGCGCGTCGATTTCGTGCAAAGCGTCGAGCAGCAGGTCGGCCGTGCGGTCTTCTACCACGGTAATGATTGCCGAACACATCGAGGGCCATGCGTGCGAGCCGTAATGCGGGTCGCCCGTTTTGGAGCCGCGCCCCTGCACGTGCTCAAAGAAAGTGAAACCCCGGCAGTTCAAATGATCCAGCGTGGAGATGATGCGGTCGTAAAACGCCTGGTCGAAGGTGATTAATACGGATTTCATGATTCGTCTTATTTTTTATGCTTGATGATATACTGTTTGTGCGAGTCGAAATATTCCTGCATGGCGCGTTGCTTGCGTATCTTGCGTCGGTTGCGGCGTATGCCGAAGCCGGCAAAGATGCAATAGAGGACGGGGATGAGGATGAGGGTCAGGACAGTGGAAAGCGTAAGCCCTCCGATGACGGAGATGCCCAGCGGTCGCCACATTTCCGAGCCTTGCCCCGATCCGACGGCCATGGGAATCATGCCGAGGATGGTGGTCAGCGTCGTCATCAGCACGGGACGCAGACGGCTGCGCCCGGCTACAACCACGGCATTGCGCGCGCTCAGCCCCCGTTCGCGGCATAGCGAGATGTAGTCTATCAGCACGATGCCGTTTTTCACTACGATGCCCACCAGCATGATGGCGCCCAGCAGGCTCATCACGTTCAGCGAAGTCCCCGTGACGGCCAGCATGATGATGATGCCGCTGAAAGCGAAGGGCAGCGAGAACATGATGATGAACGGGTATGAGAGCGATTCGAACTGCGCCGCCATGACGATGAATACCAGAAGGACGATCATGATGCCCAGCGTAAAGAGATCGCGGAACGAATCCATCTGGTCTTCGTACGAGCCGGCAATCTGTACCGTCACGTCGCCCGGCTTGTCGATTGCGTCGATGGCCTTTTTTCCTTCCGCCACCACGTTGCTCAGTTCGCCGGCCGAAACGATGGCCGAGACGGTCACGACGCGCTGGCGATCTTTGCGTTCGATGGTGGGCGGGGCAAAGCGTTCGACCACGACGCCGAGGTCTTTTACCCGCATCGCCTGCCCGCGGCTGTTGTATATCAGGATGTTTTCCAGATTTTCTATTTCCGTGCGGAACTCCGGCGCATAGCGTACCACGATGTCGTACTCGCTGCCGTCTTCGCGATACTGCGACGCGATGGCGCCGTTGAAGCGGTTGCGGACAAACGTCCCCGCCGTGGAGAGGTTGACGCCGTGCAGCGCCAGCTTCTCACGGTCGAAATCAATCTGGTATTCGGGCTGGTAGTCGCCGCGGCTGATAATTACTTCGGACACGCTTTTCATCGCGAGCAGTTTCTCCTGCATCTCGACCGCGATACGGTCTGTCACGGCCATGTCGTAGCCGTAGATTTCGAAGTCGGCCGTGTTTTCCCCGCCCATGCCGCCCGAGCCGCCGCCGGCAATGATCTGCGTTTCCTTAAATTCGGGATACGACTTGAGGTCTTGCCGCATCAGGTCGCATATTTCCGAAAGCGACCTGTCGCGCTCATCCGGGTCGTAGAGCGTGATGTTGAACGAGATGATGTGGGTGCCGTTTTCGCTCAGGGAGGCGTATGTATTGTCCGACCCGGCCTGTCCTACGGTATAGTTGCAAATCTTCATTTCGTCCCTGTATTTCTCCTGCCACTCGCGCGTGATTTTCGAGGCCAGCCCGTGCGCAATCTCCTTGCGCACGCCCACCGGCAGTTTCAGCGTGGCGGCGATGCGGGCGTTGTCCTGCATCGGGAAAAATTCGGACGTGATGCCGCCCATGCCGAACAGGCTGGCGATAAAGAGCAGCAAACATGCCGCTATGACCACAGGCCTGTGGCGGACAGCCCATCCCAGGATGCGCGCATACCAACTGTCGAAACCGTCCAGCCCGCGCTCAACCGGTCTGTAAAAGAAGCGGAACGCCTTGGTCTGCTTCTTTTGCAGCCTCAGCAGCAGCGAGCAAAGCATCGGCGTCAGCGTCAGCGAACATACGAGCGAGATGAATATAATCACGCACATCATCCAGCCCAGCTCTTTGAACAGTACGCCGGTCATCCCCGTAATCATCGTCAGGGGGAAGAATACGGCAATCAGCGTCAGGGTAGAGGCGATGACCGAGAGCGCCACCTCGTTGGTGCCGTGCACGGCCGCCTGCTTCGGTTCCGCGCCCCGCTCGATATGCGTCGTCACGTTTTCGAGCACCACAATGGCATCGTCCACCACCATACCGATGGCGATCGAGAGCGCCGAGAGCGAGATGATGTTCAGCGACGAGCCGGTAATGGCCAGATAGATAAACGAGGCGACCAGCGACAGCGGAATCGTGACGGCGATAATCAGCGTCGCCCTCCAGCGCCCAAGGAAGAAGAATACGACGAGCACGACGAACAGCAGTGCGTAGAGAATGGCCTCCGTCAAGCTGTCGATGGTGTTGTGGATATTCTCGGACGAGTCCATAATGATGCCCAGTTTGACGTCGCTCGGCAGGTTTTTCTGCAGTCCGGGCAGCATCTCTTTCACTGCGGTGGCGATTTCTACCGAGTTGGCGCCGGACTGTTTTTGCACTACAATCATGGCGCCCTGCACGTTGTTGTTGTATACTTCCTGCGCGCGCTCTTCGACCGTGTCCACAATCCGGGCGACATCGTGCAGGTAAATGCTTGCGCCGTTGTACGTGCCGACCACGATTTCGGCCATCTGGCGGGCGTCTTTGAACTCGCCTTCCACGCGCAGGGGGTAGGTTTCGTTTCCGACATCGAAGTGTCCACCCGGAATGTTCCTGTTTTCCGCCCCGATGACGGCGCTGATGGATTCGATGGTCAGGTTGTAGGCTTCCAGCTTGTTTGGGTCGCAATAGACTTGTATTTCGCGCTGGGGTGCGCCTGCTACGGACACCGTGCCGACGCCCGGAATGCGTCCCAGCGGGTTGGCGACGAGGTCGTCCAGAATCTTGTACAGCGCGGCCTGGCTTTCTTCCGCCTGTGCGGACAGCAGCAGGATGGGAATCATGTCCGTGCTGAATTTAAAGATGATGGGGTTCTCGATGTCGTCCGGCAGCATGGAGGAGACCATGTCGAGCTTGTCGCGCACGTCGTTGGTCAGCACGTCTATGTCGTAGCCGAATTCAAATTCGAGCGTCAGCAGGGACAGGTTCTCCGACGAACGGGACGTCAGATGCTTCAGGTTGCTGACCGAGTTCAGCGTATTTTCCAGCGGACGTGTCACGTTGTTTTCAATATCGGACGCGCTTGCTCCCGGATAGAAGGTAAGCACCATAATCGTGTTGGTCTCAATGTCGGGCAACAGGTCGACGGGCAACCGGTTCAGCGAAAAGAGGCCGAATATCACTACCGCAATAAAGCAGAGCGACGTCATAATCGGTTTTTTAACCGCACTTGCGTATAAACTCATAATGGTTGATTGATGTGATGTGCGGGTTTAATTGTTTTCGATTTCCACTTCGGCGCCGTCGTTCAGGCGCGATTGCCCGGCGATTACTACCTGCGAGTTGTTTTCGATTCCCGAAATCAGTTCGTATTCGTTGTTCATGCGGCGGCCGAGTTCTACCTTGTTGTAGCTTACCGCGCCGTTTTTGTATACATATATATATCGGTCGCCTGAGCCGGACTGTTTGATCACGGCGACGTCCGGCACGACGATCCTGTTTTCGACGCCAAAGTTCAGCGTCACGCGGGCAAACATGCCCGGACGGACTTTCATGTCCCGGTTGTACAGTTGTATCTCGACGGGAAACGTGCGGGTTGCCTGACTGATTGTCGGGTAGACGAGGCTTATCCGGCCTTCGAATACCTCGCCGGGATACGTGTCTAATTTAATCGTCGCAGGCGCTCCCTTGACGACTTTTGGGAAGCTGGTCTCGGAGACGTGGATTACTAATTTGACGGGCACGATACGCTCGACCGTCAGGATGGGTTGCGCCCCGCCGTACATGTCGCCGTCGTCATAGTTGCGGGCGGTGACTACCCCGTCGATGGGGCTTGGCAGGACGGTGTTTTCCTGCAGGTTGGCGTACGACGTTTCACGCACGTCGAGCGCCGTACGCGCGGCGTCCCATTCCGATTTGGAGATGCCTCCCACCTTGTACAGTTCGTCGATGCGCGAAAATTCGATGCGCTGGTTTTCAATCTGCAGTTCGATTTGCTTCAGGTTGGCGGCGTCCATCTGTACGAGTTTCTGCCCTTTGGCGATGCGGTCGCCTACTTCGACGAATATTTTCGAAATGCGTCCCGGCACGGACGGCGCGATATGGTTCGTTACCTCCGCTTCTACCGTAGCGGCGTATTCCTGCGTCTGGTCTACCGGACGGACGGCGACGAGCGCCAGTTTGACTTTGGGTTTTTCGGCCGCTGCCTGTTCCTGCGCTTCTTTATTTCCCGAACATGCACTTAAGAGTGCGGCTGCGAGCCATGCGATTAATTTGATTTCTTTTTTCATTGTATGTAACGTTTTTATTTGATTCTTTCTTCACTGCCCAATACCTTGTCAAGGTCTGCCTTGGCGGTCAGGTAGTCGTAAATGGATTGATTGTACACGAGCCGTGCCTGCGTAAGCGCCACTTCCGAATCGTTCAGTTCGATGATGGTGCCTTTGCCCACTTCGTAGCGTTTTTGCGCAATCAGACGTCCTTTTTCCGCCTGAAGGATGCTTTCTCTGTTGCTGGCGATCTGTTCGGTGCCGGCGCTCATGCTGTTCAGGCAGCCGGCTATCTGCATTTGCAGCATCCGTTCCGTGTTCAGTCGCGTTTCCTCCAGCTGTTGTATTTGTATCTGCGTTTTTCGCAGCTTGGGGAAGTTGCTTGCCCTGAACAGGGGAACGGTCAGCGTAAGGCCGGCAGTGGAGTAAGGGAACCAGTTGTAATCCCGTATCCTGAAGTGGTTGCTCAACGAGGTGTATATGTAGTTGAACGATGCGCTGACCGTGGGCATGAAATTCGTTTCCTGCAACTTCCTGTTCAGGAACAGCATTTCCGCATTGAGGTCGATTTGTTTCAACTCGCTGTTGTTTTCCAGCGAGAGCGACCTGTCGGCCGTTTCGCGGGCAAACAGTTCGGTTTCGTAGTCTTTCAGGTTTCCTTCGACTTCGATTTCCGCGTCTTTTTCAAGCCCCATCAGTACTTTCAGCTGGAGTTTGGCCAGCTTCACGCCGTTTTCGGCCGAAACGACGTTGGGCTTGAGGCTTCGTACCTGCACTTCGGAGCGGATTTTATCGTATTCGCTCACCATTCCCTGCCGGTACATCTCGTTTACGACGTCGAAATTGGCTTCGGCCTGACGGAAACTCTGCTGCAAGACTTCGTAGCCGTCCTGAGCGAGCAGGAGCTGGTAGTAGGCTTTCGTGACCTGATTGATCATGTCGAGGCGTGAGGCGCGCGATTTTTCGACGGCCAGCGTCACGTCGGTTTGCGTCAGCCGGATGCTTTTGTAGAGCGCCGGTGCGAAGACGGGCAGACTGACGACGAAGCCGCCGTTGTACGAGTTGTCGATACCCATCTGAATCGTCTGGCTCTCGCCGCCGAACTCCATCACCACCGTTTGCTTTTTAAGCGTACGGCTGTAACCGCCCGTGGCGGATATGTCGGGGAAGAGGCCTGCGTAGGCTTCCCGGTTCGACTCCTTCTTCAGCGCGATTTCGCGGTCGGCCACCTTAATCACGGGGTTGTCGGACAGGGCAATGTCGATTGCCTGCGACAGGTTGATTCTTATCGCTTCCCGGTTCGTGCCCGGCGAATCGCCTGTTTCCATCGCGACGGCGCCCTGCGTGCAGAGGAGAGTCATCGCCATGAATCCCCACATTTTTCTGTTGAATATTCGTGTCATTTTTCTGTTTCTATAATATATTAAGCATTATTTCTTGTGCTTGACCAACATAATTACCGGATTCGAATCCTCATCTAAGGTTGCAGCAATTTCTTTCAGTTTGCCTTTCAGCTTTCCTTTTTTATAGTCTTCGCAAAGTCTGAAAGCATCCACAGGCGCCCATGATTCGCCTTCCTGATTTACAGGAGTCAGTCTAACCATGTAGATTTCTTCTTTGTCGGAATAATCACCATTGTATATGATATACCTAAAAAAGTCCTTTTCCTGTGTATCGTATACGAGGTATGTTTTCGGAAAACCTTTTTCTTGATCAAAATCATATTCATTCTTTATGGCTTCCATAAAATAATAGCGGTCGGAAACCAATCTCAAAATCAAGTAAATTTCCGGATTCATGGTGTGGACAGGTGGTGTTCGCGCAATAAACGGACGCAAACTGTAATCGGGCATTAAAGTGTAGATCGTATCAGATGATGGCTCTAATAGAATCCAACTGCCATTGAATGGGGTTATTCTACAGTAATCATCCGGCCCGGCAGCTCTTGTCCCTTCTTCACTTCTTAAGACTTGAAAAAAGAGTTTTTTCTCTTTAAATGGAGTTTTAATCTCTTTGGTTATGCTCCCATCCTGCTTCGATACGAGAAGGAATGGTATCTCTTCATTGATCTCATCGTAGCAAATCAGATTATCTTGGTCATAATTAAATATATCCAAATAAAACTGGGTTCCGCCTTCCTGCTTTTGTTTAAGGCTTCGTTTAAAATGTCCCTCCAAATCATAGACCTGTATTTTTCTTGCATAGTGATCGTTTATAAACATTTCATTGTTGTCTTCATCCAGTGTAATACTTCTGCAAGATATGTATTCTTCTCCCCCTTGCCCTTTACGGTTTATCTTACGGATGGCTTTTCCGGTCCGATCATAAACAAAAATATCACCGTCATTTATATAGTTTTTTACTAATATGACTTCTTTGCCTATAGCCTGCACAAATCCCTGATTAACAAAATCACTGTTTGTTTCCAACGCAATGTATTCCACATCCATAAAATCCTGAAGAATCAGTTCCTTTTTGGATGAGTAACTTTTCGTAACATCAACTGTGATCATATCATCTGCTGACTGCTTATTTCCTCTGCATCCTGCCGTTAATAACAGGGAAATCATCAAAATACTGTTTACTATCTTCATTTTGTTAATTGTTTCAATCGCATTAATTTTCTCCAATCACTTTCACGCCGGTACGTATTTATCGAAAGGCCGGTGCGTGGGGGTGATGTAGTACCCTTTCACGATGTACTGCTTGAGGATTCTGCGCCCGTTGTCGGTACATATCCCCCTGATGAAGAGCAGGAAGAAGGTATTGTGCACTTCCTCGTGCGTATATTTTTCGAATATTTCGGGCGGGGGCAGCATCTTCGCATGTTCCCTTATCATGAGGGCAATCATGTCGTAGTTGATTTCCGGCAGGAAAACGCCTTCGTCCACCCCGCGTTTCAACAGCGACATCATCCTGTCCAGCATCGCCTTTTTGTTTGCCGCCTGTGCGGCCATGGCGGCAGGATAGTGGACAATGTCTTTGTAAAAAGCGTCGCAAACCGAATTGATCTGCAACTCCCTGTTGAAGTGCAGGATGATGTCGAGCGCCGTATTCGTCCCCGTGTCCGGTTCGTCCAAGCAGGTATATATGCGCAAAAAATCTTCACGCAGTATCTCAACGAGCAGCGCCTCCTTGTTTTCGAACGATTCGTAGAGCGTACGTTTCGACACGCCCGCCCCTTCGGCGATGTCGCTCATGCTCACTTTCCGTATCCCGTTTCCGGAGAAAAGGCGTTTCGCGGTAGATATGATTTGCTCCTTAAACATGCTTCATTGTCAAAACATCGCCGCAAAGGTAGGCACCGTATAGTATACCACGTTGGTATCATTTGTTACATTATTAGTCAAAACATAAAGACCGATATGTTTTTCGCAACTTTTTAAGCCGCAAAGCGGCATATGGGCTGGTAAAAACACAATTGCGCCCTTCGCACCCCGCCGTTACCCCCGTGCCTTTTTCCAATTTAACACGGCGGCGCCATTCGGGGTCTTGCATCGGACGGAGCAATCGCACCGAGCGATGCGAACACATCGTACCGAGCGATGCGAACACATCGCACCGAGCGATGCGAACACATCGCACCGAGCGATGCGAACGCGTCGCACCGAACGATGCGAACACATCGCACCGAGCGATGCGAACACATCGTACCGAACGATGCGAACACATCGCACCGAACGATGCGAATACATCGCACCGAGCGATGCGAACACATCGCACCGAGCGATGCGAACATATCGCACCGAGCGATGCGAACACATCGCACCGAGCGATGCGAACACATCGCACCGAGCGATGCGAACACATCGCACCGACGGGCGGTATAATTTTGCGGGGGGAAGTACTGCCTTTCAGGCAGCGGGGGAGTTAATTCCGGGAGAGACAATGCCCTTCCGTTCAACGTATTTTTCTGACAAGCACCTTGTCTATGCGCGCCTTGTCCATATCGACGATTTCAAACCTGAAATCCTGCCATACGAGGGTATCGCCTGTCCGGGGAACGCTCTTTAATATATCAAGAATCAGTCCGCTCAACGTATTGTAGTCGTTTTCGGCATACAGGTCTTCCATATCGAAATATTCAAGGAAATCGTAGAACGAATACTGTCCGTCTACCAGCCATCCTCCGCCGGCGCGTTCCCTGATTTCCGGCTCCTCGTCGCTCTCGAGCACCTGCCCGATGAGCGCCTCCATGATGTCGGTCAGGGTAACGATGCCCTGTATCCCCCCGAACTCGTCCGTGACCAGTCCGTATTTGACGCGCGCCTTTCTGAACTGTTCCAGCGTATTGTACACGCTCTGGTCTTCGGGCACGAACTGGGCGGGACGCATTACCTGCGACAGGGTGAAGTCCGGTGCGTCGATGCGTCCGAACAAATCTTTAAGGTAAACGACGCCCACGATGTTGTCGAACTTCTCCGACGCAACGGGATACACGTTGAACAGGTTTTTCTTCACCCGCTCGCGAACCGTTTCGCGGCTGTCGTCGATATCCATCCATACCACGTCGCTCTTGTGGGTCATAATCGAGCCGGCGTCGCGGTCGCCCAGCGTAAAGACACGTTCTACGATGTCCTGCTCCACTTCCTGCACCTCGCCGTCGTCAAAACCTTCCTGCACGATGGCTTTGATTTCCTCCTCCGTCACCTTACTGTCTTCCGTACGGTCGAGACCCAGCAGTTTTACCATCATCGACGTACTCTTCGACAGCGCCCAGACAAACGGCGAAGCGATGGTCGACAGCACGTTCATCGGTCTGGCCGCCAGCATGGCAACCTTTTCCGCAAAACCCATTCCGATGCGTTTGGGCACCAGTTCGCCCAGCACCAGCGTCAGATACGTCACTACCACAACGATGATGAACTTCGAAACCGTCAGCGCATAGGGCGAAAGCCACGGAATCCGGTCGAACAGCAGCGCAAGATCGGTCGCAAAAGCTTCGCCCGAAAACAATCCCGTCAATATCCCCGTCAGCGTAATGCCGATCTGTATGGTCGAAAGAAATTTATCGGGATTGCCGGCAAGATCCAGCGCCGTTTGCGCGGCACGCTTCTTTTTTTTCAACTCAATTTCAAGACGTGCCTTACGTGCTGAAATCAAGGAGATTTCAGACATGGACAAAAGGCCGTTAAGCAGAATCAGTCCGAGAATTAGCAATATTTCCATTCGGGAATAAACCTTATTTTGACAGGCAAAGGTACGAAATTATTATTTTTTTATATTTTTGTCCCCCGAAATAAATTACAGAAAAATGATTGCACGAATTAATGCACTGCTGGAGGAAATTAATCACCTCACAGCCCACAGCGCGGAAGAACAGGAAGCGCTGAGAATTAAATATCTGAGCAAGAAGGGCGCGATCTCTTCTTTGATGAACGATTTCCGTAACGTTCCCGCCGACCGGAAGCGCGAAGTGGGCATGTTGCTGAACGAACTGAAAAGCGCGGCGCAGGATAAAATCAATGCCCTGCAGACGGCTTTCGATGCCACGCAGCCGGCGGGCGACCTGCCCGACCTGACGCGGACGGATTATCCCGTGGCGCGCGGCACGCGGCATCCGCTCTCCATCGTGAAAAAGGAAATATGCGACATCTTCGGGCGCCTGGGATTCAGCATTGCCGAAGGGCCTGAAATAGAGGACGACTGGCACGTCTTTTCGTCGCTGAACTTTGCCGAAGACCATCCTGCGCGCGACATGCAGGACACGTTTTTCATCCGTCATCATCCCGACATACTGCTCCGCACGCATACCTCGTCGGTGCAGACGCGCGTGATGGAACGCCGGCAACCGCCCATCCGCATCATCTGCCCCGGGCGCGTATATCGCAACGAAGCCATATCCTACCGCGCCCTGTGCGCCTTTCATCAGGTGGAAGCGCTCTACGTGGATACGGACGTCTCGTTTGCCGACCTGAAGCAGGCGCTGATGTTCTTTGCCCGGGAAATGTTCGGCGCGGATACGGATATTCGCCTGCGGCCGTCGTTCTTTCCCTTCACCGAACCGAGCGCCGAGATGGACATCAGTTGCAACCTGTGCAAGGGCAAAGGCTGCCCGTTCTGCAAACATACCGGGTGGGTGGAAATTCTTGGCTGCGGAATGGTAGACCCGCAAGTGCTCGAAAACTGCGGAATAGACAGCCGCACTTATTCGGGCTACGCGCTTGGGATGGGCATCGAACGCATCACAAACCTGAAATATCAGGTGAAGGACATCCGCATGTTTTTCGAAAACGACATCCGCTTCCTGAAACAGTTCGAAGCCGCCTACTGACACGTTGCCATGCGGAAAAAAGAACGGTACGAGGGCATCATCGACTGGTTTGGCCGGAATGTGCCCGTGGCGGAAACGGAACTGCACTATTCGGACGCTTTTCAGTTGCTGATAGCCGTCATCCTCTCCGCCCAGTGTACGGACAAGCGGGTGAACATGATTACGCCCGCCCTGTTCGATGCCTTCCCGACCCCCGAAGCGCTGGCTGCCGCTGCGCCCGAAACGGTGTACGAATATATCAGGAGCGTATCGTATCCCAACAACAAGGCGAAGCATCTGGTAGGAATGGCGCGTAAACTCGTTTCGGACTATGGCGGCCACATTCCTTCGGACACGGACGAGTTGCAGAAACTGCCGGGCGTCGGACGAAAGACGGCCAACGTGATGGCATCCGTGGTTTTCGACAAGCCGGCCATGGCGGTCGATACGCACGTGTTTCGCGTATCGAACCGCATCGGGCTGACGGAAAACAGCAAGTCGCCGTTGACTACGGAACGGGAACTGGTACGTCATATTCCCGAAAACCTTATCCCCAAAGCGCATCACTGGCTGATACTGCACGGCAGGTACGTATGTCTGTCCCGCAAGCCGAGGTGCGAAGCGTGCGGACTGACGCCGTGGTGCAAGTATTATGAAGAGAAGATGCAGGCAAATCATTGAACTGCGTACCGGATTCCCCGAATTATCTTTTCTTTGCCGAATCCGTTATCAATCTCATGATCTCGCCTGCCCACAATACGACGGACGTCGCGCCGATGATGATTCCCCAGTCCAGCGGTTTCAGCGGCACGACGTTAAACATCTCGCCGCCGACGGTGACAATCAGCCACTGACCGAACAGAATCACAACGGCAATGGCGAGGAATCCTTTGCATTGGCCAAGCGCGGCGAAGGCCGACTTGCCGCTCATGAACGCCTTTGCGTTGAACATGTTCCAAAACTGAAGCAGCACGAAGATCGTGAAGAAGAGCGACAGTTCGTAGGGCGTCAACTCGCCGCCTGCGCCGAAATTAAAGAAGTTGGCCGCAAAATCCCTTATGCTGAAATTGCTCAGGGAAACGATTTCGGAGTGTTTGAAGTATTGCACCAGACCGAACAGCAAGCCTACAAACAACAACCCTACGCCCAAAATACCTTTGGCCATCGGCCGGCTGATGATGTAGTCGGTCGTCTTGCGCGGCTTGTTGTTCATCACTTTTTCGTTAGGAGGAAGCGACGCCAGCGCCAGGGCTGCAAACGTATCCATAATCAGGTTGACCCAGAGCATCTGCGTAACGGTCAGCGGCGATTCGGTGCCGAGAAACGCGCCGATGAGGAC
>JAISNP010000005.1 GCA_031276175.1 Tannerella sp. | reverse complement strand
CAGGTGATGACGCCGACGCATTTCGCATCATTGTTGGCGTCGGCAAACGTCTTCGACACTTCTGCCGACGAATTGACCGTACCTTTATACACTACTTTCACGGGAAGATTGCCCGAATCGTTCAGCCCTCTGACGATTTCGCCGGAATGGGCGTCCACTGCAACCACTGCGTCGCCTCCGTAGAGTAACTGCGCACCGGTTACAAACCAAATTTCAAAATCATTGTAAATCATAATCCATGCTATTTTATTGCTTGTTATCTGTTATTTCTGTCCGTAATAAGCGTTCGTTCCGTGTTTCCGTTCAAAATGTTTCTTTATTAATTCGTCGTTCATTTGCAGATGCGGATTTACGGACAGCGAGACGAATGCCATCTTCGCTACCTGTTCCAGTACTACTGCGTTGTGTGCGGCATTATGCGCATCGGTTCCCCATGTGAATGTCCCATGATTGTTCACCAGTACGCCGGGCGTATGCACGGGGTTGATTCCGGCGAAGCGTTCTACGATGACGTTTCCGGTTTCTGCTTCATACGATCCTTCGATTTCCGCCTTTGTCATGGGGCGGGTACAGGGGATGCTCTCCTTGAAATAATCGGCATGGGTGGTGCCGATATTCGGAATATCCCGTCCGGCCTGCGCCCATGCGGTGGCATAAGTCGAATGAGTGTGAACGATGCCGCCTGCGCCCGTAAACGCTTTATACAAGATCAGATGGGTTGGCGTATCGGACGAAGGTCTGAGTCTGCCCTCAACCATATTCCCGTCCGAATCGACGACAACCATATCGTCAACCCTCATCCTGTCGTACTCAACGCCCGAAGGTTTGATTACTACCAAACCGCTCTCACGGTCGATGCCGCTCACATTGCCCCAGGTGAATATCACCAGTCCATATCGCACCAAATCAAGATTAGCCTGAAAAACCGACTGTTTTAACTCTTCCAGCATCATGCTTTTTATTCTGCGTTATTCTATTTCCAGCATGACGATTGATTTCTCCGGCAAATTAACCGTCAGTTTCCCGCCCGACAGTTTTGCTTCTTTGAAATCCTTTATGCCTACGGTATTGGGTTTCTCAAAAGAATTGTAATCATTGATTTTGGCGGAGGTCAGTATTTTTCCCGATACTTTTTTTGCCGTCGCGCCCCGCAATTCCGCTTCGATGCTTTGCGCTTTGTTCGGGTCGCTGTTCACGAATGTGATATGAATTTTCCCTGCGGCGTCTTTGGATGCCGACAGGTTGACGGCGTTCACTTCTTTGCCGTTTAGTTCGTATTTGCTGCTCGCGAACGAAACCGGCAATAGCGTAGCGTCCTGATGCACCTTATACAGATAGTAGACCCAGTAAGTCGGAGTGAGCGTCATCCTTTCGTTGTCGGTAAGGATAACGGCTTGCAGCACATTCACCGTTTGCGCAATGTTGGCCATTTTCACGCGGTCGGCATGTTGATTGAAAATATTCAGGTTGATGCCGGCAACGATAGCGTCGCGCAGGGTGTTTTGCTGATAGAGAAATCCGGGATTGGTGCCGGGTTCGACGTTCGTCCACACTCCCCATTCGTCGGCTATCAGCCCGACACGTTTTGCGGGGTCATAGCGATCCATAATCGTCGAATGTTTCGTCAGCAGTTCTTCCATGAAAAGCGTACGACGGACGGTGTTGAAATATTCCGATTCGTCGAACTGCGTCGCCGAGCCTTTGTCGCCCCAGTTTCCGGTAGGGATAGTGTAGTAGTGCAACGAAAGTCCCTGCATACGGTGTCCGACGTTTTTCATGACGGTTTCCGTCCAGTGGTAGTCGGCTTCGTTAGCGCCGCAGGCGATTTTGTAAAGACGGTTGTCGCCGTAATCGCGGCAGTAGGTAGCATAACGGCGATACTGGTCGGCATAATATTCGGGAGTCATGTTTCCGCCGCAACCCCAGTTTTCGTTGCCCACGCCCCAGAACTTCACTTTCCAAGGCTCGTCTCGACCGTTCTGCCGACGCAGATTTGCCATCGGACTTTCGCCGTCGAAGGTGATATATTCTATCCATTTCGACATTTCCTCGACGCTTCCGCTGCCGAGATTACCGGTAATGTAAGGCTCGCAGTTCAACTGTTCGCACAGGTCGAGAAACTCGTGCGTGCCGAAGCTGTTGTCTTCCGTGACGCCGCCCCAATGGGTATTCACCATTTTCGCACGCCGGTCGCGGGGGCCGATGCCGTCCATCCAGTGGTATTCGTCGGCAAAACAGCCGCCGGGCCATCGAAGATTTGGGATTTGGAGTTCCTTTAACGCCTGCACCACGTCGTTGCGGATGCCGCGCGTGTTGGGAATCGGCGAATCTTCGCCTACCCAGTATCCGCCGTAGATGCAGTGACCGAGGTGTTCGGAAAAATGCCCGTAAATGTGTTTACTGATGGTTTCTTTGCCCTGATCGGCATTAATAACCAATTTGTTTTGTGCTTGCATCATGGTGCAAAAGCACAGGCTGAAGGAAAATAAAATGAATCGTTTCATTGTTGTGATAATTTATAAAGTAGATAATTTTTATTTTGATCCGCGTCATCTGTGTTAATTCGTGGACTGATTTTTCAAGCCGAAAAGGGGACGTATGAAACGGTAACGCCTGATACCAAATTCATATATAAGCCAACTTATACCGAATGTCCCGATAACCATCATCGTAAATTTGGGAAAGAAAGCCCAATCCAAATCTTTCAGGTAAAAGCCCAATGCAACAAGGACTGTTTGATGCAAAATATAGAAAGGATATACGGCTTCATTGGAATATTTCAATCCTTTCGATTCTTTGTTCAGGTAAGTTGCAGCATACCCCATCCCTGCAAGACACCACGACCAAAGGTTGCATGCCTTAATGAAAGCCAATAAAACATCTTTGCCCTGAAACGTATCTGTTCCATACCATAACAGCAGCAGTAAAGAAAAAGCGATTAGCCCTACTATCAGGTAAAGACGCCTGCCTTTTTTTACTGTTTCCCAGTAAACATCCTTGAGGCTCACAAGCATAAAACCGCTAAAAAACAGGGTGGCATAATGGAAAAGATTGTACCAGTCCCCGAACAGCGCATGTGTCGAAGGAAAATAAGGTTCTAAAAACAATTCCCAAACAAAAAGCGGAAGAATAAATACATAAAGCCCAAATCTACGGATAACTGTCTTTCCGAGAAATCGCAAAAAAACGGTTGCCGGATGTTTGCACAAGTAAAGAAAAGCAGGCGCGAAAATCAGCGAGAACAACAGGAGGTAAGGCAAAAACCACAGATGATGCCACGAAAAATTACCTTCCGGATATACCCCTGTGAAAGCATGAGTGGGATAAAATTCAAAATAATTACCCAAGAATTGCCCCTTGTCCAATCGTTCAAGATACACCTGCGGGGGAATAATAAAAAGTATTCCTGCTGCCAAAGGGATAAGTAAACGTTTTAACCTTTCTCCCGTAAACTGTTTGCCGTTTCGTTTGGAAAGCGCGTAGTACGTTCCTATGCCGGAAATGATGAACAGCAAAGGTATCCGCCACTGGTTGACGAACAGCATCGGGAAAATCAATTTGCCATAGATTATCGCGTTTTTAATGTGCCATCCCCACGGGACAAAAAACATGCCCACGTGATAAAATATCAGTAGTCCGAACACAATAACTCTTAAATAGTCGACATCGTATCTACGCATATTATGTGTTTTTAATTCCATTGTTTTTATTCTTCCGTGCTAAACGGCGAAGCCGGAAGTCCCGCCGTATTCCGCAAGCCGGCGCCTTCGGGATTATTCGCCCAGGCATAACGGACGCCGACCGGTCGGGTAATTTCGTCGCTCAGGACGATGACTTTCTTTCCGTCTGTTTTCGCTTTGGCCAAACGGTAAATGCCGTCGGCGCCGGCAACGGCAAAGCCTTTCAACTCATCTGCCGGAAGCAAGTCGTCGGTTCCTTCTTTGAAAGAAAGGACGATTTTGTTTCCTTCCGTTTGGCATGACTGATAAACGGGGCCTTCGCCGACGATGTTTTCGCCGTAAACCAGCTTCCGGGCTTGCAGCGCAAGGCGTTTGCCTACGTCTTTTTTGTTGAGCGGATGAATATCGTTCCATTCGCCCAAATCAATCGTGACGGCCAAAGCCGTGTTCGGTATGGTTTGAGAAAGCTTCAGCTGCACATTTCTTAATTCCGCCCAATTGCTGTGTTGTTGCAGCAAGGCCGGTTCCATGAAATTGGGCAATTGCACGATAAAGAACGGGAATGTGTTTCCCCACAAGCCGCGCCAGTCGCCGATAAGCGCCGACATCAGGGCGTAATATTCATCGTATCGCCCGGTATTCGCTTCGCCCTGATACCAGAGTGCGCCTTTGAAGGTGAAATTCCGCAAGGGGGCAATCATCGCATTGTACAGTCCAACCGGTTTGTATTGAAATGCAATGCCTCCGCCGGTTGCCGCAGGCATGATGGCTCCAGTCCGGTATTTCCATTCGCCTTCGAGGCTTATTTCATGATGATTGAAAACGATTTTGTAAGGCTTGTCCCTGACAAATTCGGGGAATCCGGCCGGACAGACCAAACGCACGGTGATTTCGTTTTTACCTGCCCGCAATACATTTGCGGGGATCGTATAATTTCGAGGCGGATACTGGTAGGAGGTCGTTCCGACAAATATTCCGTTTACATAGACCGAATCGGAATTAACGATTCGTCCCATATACAGGTCTGCCGGTTGATTTTCCCTGTCGGACGGTATTTCAATCGTTTTACGAAACCAGAAAACGCCGTTGAGCGGGCGATCGTTTTGTTTCCCCCAGCGGTTGCCCGGTAAATCGGTCGTTTGCCACGCACGGTCGTCGTAGCCGGAGGCGTACCATTTGACGGCGCCGTTCAGACCCTCGTCGCAAGCGTTTAAGACTTCGTTCCAGCGTTGTCCGGATAGAGCGCCCAAACGCAACATCGCAGATACGTATTCGTCCGATTCGCAGATGCGCTTGTCGTTCAGAAGGGCGGGGAAAGATTGCAGCGCCTCTTCGCTGATCCATGCTTCGGCAGGCGAACCGCCGACGCTGGAGTTTATCAGTCCTACGGGGACGCCGGTCTTTTCGTATATCTCTTTTGCAAAAAAATAAGCGACCGCCGAAAAATCCGGCGCGGTTTCGGGCGTAACGTCCACCCACTTGCAGGGCGTCACATCCTGTTGCGGCGCATGGAAATTATAACTTAAAGGGATTTTTACGTAACGGATATTCGGATTGGCATATTGCCTGATTTCCTCGCCGAACAAAGTTATGACACGCGAAACAGGCGTTTCCATGTTCGACTGTCCGGAGCAGAGCCAAAGATCGCCGAAAAGGATGTTTTTGATTTCAATATTGTTGACGACGAGGTGATGAGGGCCTCCGGCTTTTTGGGCAGGCAGGAGGATTTCCCAATTACCGGCGGAGTCGGCTACGGTGTTGTAAGTCCGCTTTTCGAATATCAGCTTGACCGGTTCGTTTGATGCCGCCCAGCCCCACAGTTTAACCGGCGTATCGCGCTGCAAAAGCATGTTGTCGCCGATTAAACCGGGCAAACGGACTTGGGCAAAAGCGCCGGTCAGCCCGAAAAGAAAAAGCAGAAAAGACATGAAATATTTCATGAGTATCAAAATTAAAAATATGTTCCGACAAGGTTTCACCTTATCTGTTTTATCACAGTGACGACAGGCAAAACCTGCCGGGATGAGTACAAATTTGTTTACACGTTTTTATTTTCAGCAGATATGTTTTCCGGATTCCTGCTTGAATAATACGTACACATCCTCCCAAGTGCGGGTATATAATCCGGTATCGGGATTGGCAAGTTGTGCATAGGTCGCAGAAGCATAAAAGCGTTTCACAGCAGTAAGCGGATTCATTTTACAGTCAACAGTAAGCGCTTCAATAATGGTATTACTGATGTCTTCCACCTCAAAACGGGCGTCGTTGTCCACAAACTCAAGCGCCCACAAAGATTCCGGACTACAGAAGCATATCTGATGCGTTTGTTCTCTGTAAGTAAGTTTCTCAATGAGCTGTTCAATTGTGATTTTATCTTTTTGGTAACGTTGTATCTGCGAGGTTATCCAGTCGTCGGCAATGGGGCCTTCTACAATATCATAAGCATGTGCGGGATGAATGATATTTCTGTTGCGGTTCATGATGATGAATTGAATCCATTCTTCCGATACGGTTTCAAAGCGTTTTACCTTCATATTCATTGTAACGGGATAATGTTCGAGGTACTCAAATTCGGTTACTATCGGTTTGGTATCATGTTCGGACGCCACATTTACGGCGCGTTGATGCGCATGTTTGCGTATGGCGGTAACGTAAAAACCGTTCCCAAAGTCCTTAAATGCACCGCTTTGGGCAAGGTCTATTTTTTCTATGCGAACGTCGCTGCCATGAAACACCTTCATTACAGCCATCCTCCGTTTTTGCGGCAAACCCTGAGCAACGTCATGCAGGTGTTATGCTCCGACTGGGTATGCTCGTATTCATAATGATCGTTCAGAAAATCAAGACCTCCGTATTGGTCTAAATAGTGGAACGCTTCGGGAGTAAGCATCTTAAATCCTCGTGCAAACTGAATGATTATAAAATTCAGGTAACGGATTTTATTGCGGGTTTCTCTGTCTATCGTTGTTTCCATATGTCAAATCACGAAATCGTTTATCTCATTCATCTAACCGATAAGCACCGTCTCTTCGTGCGACCACGGGCCGTGCTGGATGCGCGGGTTGATCCATGCAACGGATAGCGTAAGGCGTTTGCCGGCGTCTTCGCTGTCGAACATCAGGGTTGTGTGCAGGCGGGTCGAATGTTTTTCGTGCCATTCCGTTTCGCCTTCTTTGCGATAGCGCAGTACGAACCCGTAATAGCCTTTCCTGGAGAGATGTTCGGTCGGATGGCCAAATCGAGGCACCGACACATACACCGTTACGTCGCGATGGCGTCCTGCCACTATGGTCATTTTCGGCGCATCGGTCGGCGCCGGCAAACGATCATGAAAATGATGTATCCGCGAAGGAAGCACCATCGCCGCCAAATTGCTTTCGTCGACGGCTTCGTTGGCTAAAAGGACTTTTACGAAGAGACTTAAAAAGCGTCTTAATTCCAAAAACGCCGTTTTCTTGTTGGCAGTCGTCCGGCGATTAGACAGTTCGGGATTGATGTTGGCTTGATAGGCTACTCTTGCATTCTCGGTCAGTGTGTTCAGTTTTTGCACAGTGACTGCCGACAATTGCCATTCGTACTGATGCTCGGTGCATTGGAGATTAATATTACTTGCCCATGCAATAAATTCCGAATCTCTAACAGGTTGTGTTCTACCCATAATTTTCTTTTTATTATGCGCCTGTTTTCCGTAATCAGGGATAAACAGAATAAAAAAGCGCGTGTCTTTGCGGCAAAGATACGTATTTTTATGGAAAAAACGCATTTTTTTCAACGGGAAACTCGCGTTTTTCAACGGGAAACACGTGTCTTTCAACGAGAGACTCGGATTTTTTAACGGAAGACCCATGTTTTTTAACGAAAAGCTCATGTTTTTCAACGGGAAACACGTGTTTTTTAACAAAAAGCCCATGTTTTTCAACGAGAAACACGTGTCTTTACGACAAAGACTCGTGTTTTTACGGCAAAGACACGTGTTTTTATGACAAAGACTCGTGTTTTTATGGCAAAGACACGTGTTTTTACGACAAAGACACGTGTTTTTATGGCAAAGACACGTGTTTTTACGACAAAGACACGTGTTTTTATGGCAAAGACTCGTGTTTTTACGGTAAAGACACGTGTTTTTATGATAAAGACACGTGTTTTTACGACAAAAACTCGTGTTTTTGTGATAAAGACTCGTGTTTTCCGGAGATAAACACGTGTTTCCCGGTGATAAACTTGTGTTTCCCGGCGATAAATGCGCATTTTTTTGATGCGCCTGTTTCATTTTTTTATCCATGTCTGCCTGTTTTTTCTTTAAAGCCCCGGCAGGGTTTAAATCCTGCCGGGGCAGGGGCGTTTTAATAGCCCGGATTCTGATAGTTTTTCTTTTCGGCGTCGGTCATTGTCATGCCGTCCAGCTGTCCTTGCGGTATGGGGCGCAGATAGTGATGGTTTTCGATCGTGCGCGTGACCGTTACCGGCGTATGGTCGCCTTTGGCCGTGCCGCAGATGGTGTATGTATGTGCGATTTCAGCCCATTTCTGCGTGCGCACCAAGTCGTACCAGCGTAATCCTTCGCCGAAGAGTTCGCGACTGCGTTCTGCCAGGATGTAATTAATATCTATTGTGGCGGGGGTGGCGGCAATCATTTCGGCGCTGCGGTCTTCGGTTTTGGCGCCGTTGCCGCCCATGCTCCATTGTCCGTTATTGCTGTAACGCCATTTCCCGGCGCGTGCGCGGAGGACGTTTACGAGTTCTCGTGCGCTTTTGCCGGCTTCGGCGGATGCGCCTTTCACGGCGGCTTCGGCGGCAATGAGGTAGAGTTCGGAGAATTTGGCGATGTTCCACGGACGGGTGAGGGCGCCGTTCGGCTGTCCCAGGCCGTTTCCGTTGTCGGTGCGATAGGTGCCGATTTTCCAAAGTCCCGGATAATAGATTCGGCTGATGCCGCTTGGGTTGATCACCCAGTCGGCGCGGCCGGGCAGCGTGCCGGCGCCTATGGCGCTCTGTCCGGCGCCGTCGGGGTACGTTACATCCGGGTTATCCTCGTCGAGGAAGCTCAGAACGGGTTCGCCGTTCCTGACGGGCAAGCCGTTGGCGTTGTAAAGCGTTTCGGCATTGATGCCTCCCTTTGCCCAGTTGCCCGGATAAACGGTGGCAAACGTGCCGTCGTAGCGGCTGTCGTTGGTTTTATCGGCAAAAGTGGCGGTAAATACTTCGATGGGGGGCGCCATGCGCGTCCATGGCCGCCCGCCCCACTGTACGGCTTCACGCTGCACGGACGAGACGGCGTAAGTGGCGCCGTCCGTCGAGCTGCGGATGTCGCCTGTGTTACAGTTCACAAACCATGAGGCAATGTTTTCGGGGGCGCTGCCGTTGCTGTACGACAGGCTGGCTACGTTGTAGTATTCATCCTGAATATGGTCGCTGTAAAGCACAATTTCGTGGTTGCGGTCGTTGCTGCCGAGGTTTACGTCGTAAAAAGTCGGTTGCAAACCGAACGGGCCGGGGTTGGCGATCGCTTCCGTTGCCACGTTGTAGGCTTGTTGGAAATACCATGCGGCGTCGTGTCCGTCGGGATCCGTCCGAGCCGTTTCGGGATAAGTAGGGATGTTGTTCGGGTTTTGCAACCACCATCCGTAAGTCAGGTAAGCCTTGGCCAGATACAGGCGGGCTGCTGTTTTGGTCACGCCGCCGGTGATGCGTCCCGCGTCGGGGAGGTTTTCGACGGCCGTTTTCAGATCGGGGAAAATGGCTTTGGTATATACTTCCGTCACCGTGTTGCGTACCGAAGCGCGCGAGGGCGTGGTATTGAATTTCAGTTCGCCCGAACCCAAATCCAGCGGTACGCCGCCGAAGGTTTGTACCAGCATAAAGTAATCCCATGCACGCCAGAAGCGCGCTTCGGAAATCAGCGCTTCCGAAAAGCCTGCGGCGGCGGCATTTTCGATGATGCCGCTTGCCGTATTAATGTTCGAATAGGCTGCGTTCCAGAGTGCATCCGAACGGCTGGTCGTAGGCGTCAGCGAACCGGCTCCCGACATGTCGGTATCCTTAAAATTATTGTCGGCGCTTTGGGCATACGTATATTCATCCGTCCCGCTCTGGCAGGCGGCATAATAATACTGCCCCAAAAAGTAGCGCGTATGGGCGTAGAGCGAGGTCAATCCGCCCTGAATGCCCTGTTCCGTCTTAAAAAATCCCGGTTCGTAGATGGAACGCGGCTTTTCTTCCAGAATATCGTGTGAACAGGCGACGGCAAGCAGCGCGACGGCAACCGTTCCGAACAGTGTTTTCAAATTTATAGTTTTCATATTACCTTTTTCTTGTTAAGCATTAAACAATTAGAATGACAGATTCAGTCCGAAGAGGAAATTGCGCGTTTGCGGCGTGTTTGTGCCTACGGTAAGCATCGTGCTTGCGCGGTAAGGCAAGCTGGTGGTTACAGCCGCATTTTCGTTTCCGTAAGAGTTGGTCACCGGATCCAAACCGGTTTCGCCGGAAAAGGGAGAGAACAGGACAAAGGCGTTTTGCAGGGTGAAATAGAGACGTGCGCCGGCGATGCCTGACTTTTTAAACCAGTCGGCGTCTCTGTCGAAGTTGTAACCCAGCGTGATTTGTCCGACTTTGAGATACGAAGCGCTGAAATAACCAAGCGTACTGCCGTATTTTTGATTATCGCCGCTTTGGGGCGGGGCGGGAGCCGGGTATTTGGCATCCGTATTTTGCGGCGTCCAGTAGTCTACTTTCACGTTTCCGCGCCTGCCGGTAAGCATATTGAGATAGCCGTTGGCAGCGTGAAGCGAACTGACCAGGATGCCTCCGTGCTGATAGGTTCCGATAATGTTCAGATCCAAGTTCCGGTAAGCTATGCGCGTATTAAAGCCGCCCTGCCATTTGGGGTCGGCGCTGATTATTTGACGATCGTCGGCGCCGATTTTACGCACCGGTTTCCCGTTGGCGTCGTACTCGCCCGTGTATTTTACTTTGATCATACCGACGTGTCCGCCGTCTTCGTAGTCTTCTATATTTTCTCCTTCCTGCCACAGTCCGATTTTTTCGTAGTCGTATATCGAATTAATCGGGTGTCCTGTGAACAAAGACATGGATTCTTCCCTGTCCTGACCGCTGGCCAACTCTACCACTTTGTTTCGGTTGGTATAAAAGTTCAAGCCGGCTTCCCAAGTCCAGCCGTCTTTGTTTTCGAGGATCACGCCGTTCAGGGCAATCTCCAAACCTTTGTTTTGCGACTTGCCTACGTTAGCCCAATAACTGCCTACGCCTGCCGTAGAAGGCAGAGGCACCTCCATCAGTATTTTATCGGTATTGATTACATAGTATTCGATGCTTCCGCTCAGCCTGTTTTTCAGCAAAGAAAAGTCTAATCCGAAATTGGAGGTGATGGAATACTCCCAGTCCAATTCGGGGTTGGGCACTTCCGATACATAGAAACCGGTAGCCGTAGATGTGCCGAAATTGTATGGCCTCGTATTCAGCGAACCGAGCGTGGCATAAATATCGACCGCCTGATTAGAGGTCTGTCCCCAGCCCAGACGCAACTTCAGATTGTCAATCAGGTCGACGCTTTCCATAAAAGATTCGCGAGCGATGTTCCAGCCGGCCGAAATAGCCGGATAGGTATGCCACTGGTGTCCCGGAGCCAGACGCGAAGAGGCGTCCGAACGCACGGCTACCGAAAACATATAGCGGCTGTCGTAATCGTACATCACACGCCCCATTACCGATTTCAGCGCGCTTTCTTCAAATATCTGTTCCTTGGGATCAACCGTCACATCCGATTTCTCTGCCTGTCCCAGGTTCCAGTATTGAAAGTGATCGGACGGAATATTGAGCGCGCTAACGTATGAACGATCGTATCGCGTTTGTTCTTCCGAATATAACCCGGTCAAATTGAAATGATGCTTCCCGAAACTTTTGTCGTAAGTAAGCAGATTTTCCACAACCCACTGCGTGGTCAATCTCTTGTCGAGCGAGCCGGTCGAAGCGGCGGTCGGGGTATCGCTAAATACGCCTGCTCCCTGATACCTGCCCCGGTTTGAAGCCCTTAAATTCAATCCTAAATTCAAGCGGTAAGTTAAACCTTCCACTCCGGGTATCTTTACTTCGCCGTACAGCGAATTATAAGAGGCATAACCGCGTTGATTGTCGGCATATTTATCGCCCAGACTCTCAATGGCCTCCTTAGAATAGGCCCAGGCATTCGCGTCGGCAACGGCGCTTACTCTGGTTTTCCAAGTGCCGTCGGTATTCCATGGATTGACCAGCGGCGACACCGCAAGCGTATTATACATACCGATGCTTTGCCCGTTGGTAAGATTGTAGTTGCTGTTGGATGTCAATCCGAAACGTAGATATTTACCGAACATCTGGTCAATATTAGCCCGCAGGCTGATGCGGCTGTAATTCTGTCCCGGCAGCAACGACCTGTCCGTATAATAACCGCCTCCGAGCGTATAACTGCCTGTTTCGGTTCCATTCGAAACGCCCACGTCATGACTCATAACCATACCTGAGCCGAACATCAAATCCTGCCAGTCGGTATTGTTCCCCTGCGCTTCGTCCGCACCCATAGAAGGGTTGCCTGCCGTGTCTTTATACATGCCTGCGGCTTTGCGCAGCGCATACAGTTCGTCGCCGGTCATCATCGGGTAGCGATGGTACAGGGTCTTGGCACCGGCATGTACATTGTAAGTTACTCCGGGCTTTTGTCCGATAGCGCCCTTGTTGGTAGTAAGCATAATCACGCCGTTGGCGCCGCGCGAACCGTAGATGGCCGTGGCCGACGCATCTTTCAAAATATCAATGCTTCGGATATTTTCGGGATTAATGTCGCCGATAGTGCCGGCAAAAGGTATCCCGTCCAATACGACGAGCGGATTGTTATCGGCGCTGAACGAACGTGTTCCGCGAATACGGATTTGCATATCTGCGCCGGGTTTGGAATTGGTTTGCGACAGTTGCACTCCGGCAACACGTCCTGCCAGTGCGGAAGTAATATTACCGGTTTGTACTTCCCGCAATACGTCGCCCCGCATGGAGGCTACCGACCCGGTTACCGCTTCGCGGCGTTGCGTACCGTAGCCGATCACCACTACTTCTTCCAACGCTTGCGCGTCTTCTTCCATAATTACATCTATACGGGTTTGCCCCTGCACCGGAATAGACAGGGAAACGTAACCTATATATGAAAACTGAAGCGTGGCGTCGGAAGCCACTTTTAGCGAGTAGTCGCCGTCGATACCGGTAGCCACGCCATTGGCAGCGCCTTTTTCCACTACGCTTACTCCAATAAGGGTTTCTCCGTTTTTATCGGTAACTGTTCCGGTTACGACGGTTTGGGCTGCCATGCCCAGCGGGATAAAAAGAAAGAACAGATAAAGGTACAGGAACCTTACACTTACAACAGAATCGTTTTTCATGTCCATAAATAATGTATATAAATTAAAACTGGAAATATCGGTAGCAAATGTAGACGGTAATATTCCCGGAGAGGTCAGATTCCGGACATTTAATTCCCGATTTTAGATAAAAATGATGCCTGTATTTCCGACGGTAACTTGCCGAAATGTTTTTTGAATGTAGCGCTGAAGTATTTCATACTGGAAAAGCCCGACAATTCGCTGACTTCCGTAACCGTATATTTACGCGATTGCAACAACTCCAGCGCATGGTTTAAACGAATGGATTTGATGAAATCGACCGGCGACAGGTCGGTGAATGATTTTATTTTCTTATACAGAAGCGAGGGACTGACATTCATTGCCGAAGCAAATTCTTCTTTGCCGAACTCCGCATCGGCGATGTGGCGCCGGACGATTTCTACCGCTTTCTTCACAAACCGGTCGTTCAATTCGTTGGAAAGAATGGGTTCGTCCTGCTTCCCACCGATGATTTTCAGCGCTTTTTCCCTTACCGTTTTTCGGTTTTGAATAATGGATTTTATCCGTTGTGCAAGGATGGTCATATCAAACGGCTTGGTCAGGTAATCGTCGGCGCCCAAGCCCAAGCCGTGCAATTGCTCTGCCTTTTCCGTCAAGGAAGTAAGCAAAATAACCGGTATGTGAGAAGTTTCGTATGTCAATTTCACCAAACGGCAGAGTTCAAAACCGTCCGTATTGGGCATCATTATATCGGAAACGACGAGGTCGGGCTGTTGTTTTCGAATGATTTCCCATGCCTGCTCGCCATCCCCGGCCGTTTGAACATCAAATGTTTCCGATAAGGGATACATCATGAAATTCCGCAAATCGTCGTTGTCTTCTACGATTAATATCCGCATGTCCGCTTTTTTCACGGGTTTTTGCGGCGCCGGTTTTGCCTGTTGCAGCGGTTCCGAATCCGGCGTTGATTCCTCGGCATGTGGCCGGTTGTTTTCTTTTGCGGCAACTTCCCGGAAGGGAACGGTAATCCGAAATGTGGAACCCCTGTTTTCCTGACTGACGCAATCGAGTGTGCCCTTATGTAATGCCACATAATTCTTCGCCAAAACAAGCCCGATTCCCGAACCGACAATTTTGGAATTGACGGCATTTTCGCCCCGGTAAAACTCGCGGAAAAGTTTGCTTTGCGCTTTTTTACTGATTCCCAATCCCTGGTCTTTCACTTCCAGCGTCCAATGGCGGATGTCGCCGTCGAACAGGATTTGCACCCGACTGCCGGGGTTTGAATATTTGACGGCGTTGGAGATCAGGTTGTCAATTACTTTTTCCATCATCGACTCGTCCATTGCGCTCAGGTAAGCGGAGGGAGTGAATGTGTAATGCAATTCAATGTTTTTGCTTTTGGCAAAAGATTCGAACATCAGGCAGCGGTTGGCAATCAGTTTGACTGCGTCAACCATCGTCAATGACAGTTGTCCTTTTCCGATGTCTACTTTCTGAAAATCCAGCAACTGGGTTGCCACAGCCGAAAGACGCCCGGCCTGTTCGGTTGCCAAATATAAATAATGTTTTCCCGGTTCAGACAAATTCCGCTCTTTGCTTAATTCTTCGACAGGCGCCTGGATAAGGGTTAAGGCGGTGCGAATGTCATGCGCCGTATTGGTAAAAAACCGAACTTTGTCTTCCGTATGCCTTTGTTTAAGGCGCTCAAGATAGAATCGCAACGAAAAATAAGCAATGCCTGCAACAAGAAAAAACATCAGCAAACGAAACCACGCAGTTTCCCAAAACGGCGCTGTTATGCGAATCAATAATTGCCTTTCGGCCGTCACTTGCGACAAAGAACCGTCGTACATTCTTATTTTCAGTGCGAAACGCCCTGACGGGATATTCGTGTAAGTGAGTATCCGGCGATTGGAGGCTTGCGTCCATTCCATGTCCTGTCCTTCCATTTTCCACGAAAATTTGGCTTCGGAAGATATGTTTCCGAGCGGAAGCAATTCCAAGGTCAGGTTATTTTGATTATATTTCAATGTGATTTCCCGCAAACTGTCCAACGGGGTTGTCAGTTTTATTACGGTATTGTCTTTGATTGAGTGCCCCGAAACGGTAAGTTCCTGAAAGAAAATCTGTCCCTGAGGCTGAATCTGCCGGAGGGCTTCCGGGTCGAACATTATGGCGCCGTAGTTTGTCCCGAACACTAATTGTCCGTTGCGAAGCCGGCAGTGCGAATTTTTATTGAAAGAAATATTGGACAGGGAAGACAGAGACGAACAGTCCCAGGCGCGTTTGCTTTCGGGATCAAACCGGCATAATCCTTTTTCGGTACCCAGCCAAAGATAACCGTCGGCATACATGATGCTGTTGACGTAATTGGAGGATAATCCGGATTCTGTTGTAAACTGTTCTGTTGTTTTGCTTTGCAAGTCGAAACGGATTAATCCGTCGCCCCCGGTACAGAGCCATACGCTTCCGTCCGTATACAAAATATCCTGAAGCATGTATCCGTCCAGCAATATTTCCGACTTTCCGGTCTGTTTATCCAATACACATAATCCGAAAGCACAGGCCGCAAGTATCCGTGCAGGCGACAATTCCGAAAAAGCATAAACCGGCAGGGAAAGGTAGGACTTGAATCTGTTCTCTTCGGCAATATAACAAATGATGTTTCCCATAACGCTTCCGAACCAAAGGTCGCCATTGCAATCTTTCAATATCTCAAATACAAAATATCCGGTAAACTGATCGTAATTATTCGATGTATCGGATCGGAGGGCATTATTCTTATTATAATGCGCCTTTTCCCTTCCGGTTTTTCCGTCGATCACATACACGCCGGAAGAAAAAGTGCCTGCCCAGATTTGGCCGTGATTGTCTTCGCAAAGGGAAAGAAAGGCTTGTGCCTGTTCCTGTTTGTTGTGATAATAGGTTTTCCATTGACCGGTTTGCCTGTCCCGGCAGCAGATCCCGTTGTCGGTTGCGAACCAGATATTGCCCCTGCTGTCTTCCATCACTTTGTTGACGTTGTTATTACTCAATGAATTGCTTTTATTTGCCTGATGCATAATCTGATTAACAATCGGAGGAGTCTGTTCGAAGAAAGATAATCCGCCGCTGTATGTACAAACCCATATCCGTTTGTTTTCATCGCATAAAATGTCATAAATGCCGTTGCCTCGAAGAGAAAACAGGTCGTCAATATTTTCCTTATACACATTGAATACCCGATCGCCTTTTTTGCTTATCTCCCAAATGCCCTGTCCGTCTATCCCTACTAAAAGCGTAGAGTCGGAACAGGCTTCAATTTTCCGAATCACTTGTTTGGGGAAAGACCGGGCAGGCGCTTTAATAAGTGATTTCGCGTGCATGTCGTAATAGAACAAACCGTCGGACGCCGTGCCGATCCAGAGCCGTTCCGCCGCCGCGTCGTAATAAAGTGATGAAACCCGGATGCCGGGAAAAATATCATCTTTATACAGGCAGCTACTGTTCAAGGTTTCGGTATCCATGAGCCGAATACCGTCGTTATCCACAAACAGGAAATGATATTCGTCATACCCGGTCAGGTATAATACTTCACCTTCCGAAAACAGTCCCATATCCCCTTCATGGTACCGATATAACCCCGAATTTGCCGACAGCCAGTAACAGCCCTGCCGGTCGATAAATAAAGAAGATACGTACAGATGGCGGTTTTCCAGCATCAGGCCGGCATGAAAAAGAAAATCGAAGCGGTCGGTCAGGGCGTTGTAACGAAAGACCTGCCCGTTGTTGGTATAAGCCGTAAGCATCTTGTTTTTATACGCCAATTTCACATTGAAGATGTCCGTCGTTTGAAAGGGAAGCGAATAAATACGGCAGTCGTCGCCCGCCAATCTCAGCACGCCGGTTTTGGAAGAAGCCCAAATGAATCCGTCAGCGTCTTTACAGACCGAAACCGTTTCGCGCATGGAAATACCATACATATTATTGATGTTGTAAAACTTCACATCGGATGGATATGAAGCAGTTGCAGAAAGAATAAAGATAACAGAGAATAATCGGTACTTCATCATGGCTTCAATGTTATTGGTGTACAAAATTACACTTTTTATTTGTGAATCACAATGAAACCGTCCTGTCCTGAAACAGCTTTATAAAAAAGAAACAATACTTATATTGAAACGGAAGCGAGGCTTGCTGTCTCTCCCGTCCGCGAACGCCCCACGGCAGCCGGCGGCGTTCGGGGTTATCAATTAACCGATGAGATTAGTGTAGGGCTGGAACTTAAATACAGCGTTGTATCCGACTTTGCCCGGTTTATACCGAGTATCGGTTTAGCGTATAAATTCCGACCGCCCATGCTCCTGTTAGCCGCCATGCCTTCGATTTTTCCCGCCGCCGGGCACAAAAAAACAGGGCGCCCGAAAAAGCGCCCTGCTTTGTTGCGGAGGCAAGACTCGAACTTACGACCTCTGGGTTATGAGCCCAACGAGCTACCACTGCTCCACTCCGCGATTTCTTTATATCTGTAAGAGCGGAAAACGGGACTCGAACCCGCGACCCCGACCTTGGCAAGGTCGTGCTCTACCAACTGAGCTATTTCCGCGATTGCGGATGCAAAGATAGAATATTTTCCGAATAACAGAAAATTTTTTCCCCGGAAAATTCCGTTACTTTCCTAATCCGGTAGCTTCCAGCCATACGTCGGCCATCAACTGTCGACCGGGCAAGTCGGGATGCACGCCGTCGTTCGACCAGTATCGGGCCGGCGCCAGCTTCGTCGCCGCGTCGAATGCCGACTGAAACGGTACGTGCACGGCATTAAAATCTGAGGCGATTTTCTTCAGCGACTCCCTGTATTCGTCGAAGAACGGAAACCATCTCGACTCTTCGATTGCCGAACCGCCTTTTACGGCAAACGGTTCGCACAAAACAAGCCGAACGTCGGGCAACTTTTCTTTCGTATATTGCAGCAAGTCGCGCAAATCTTCGTCGTACACTTCGACCGTACCCTTGTATCCGCTGCTCAACTTGTGCCAGAAATCGTTCACCCCTATCAGGATGCTCAGTACGTCCGGCATAAAGGCGAGTGCATCTGCTTCCCAACGCTCGCGCAACTGGAAAACCTTGTTTCCGCTTATACCACGGTTATAAATTTTCGGTTGCAGGGCGGCATGAGTCTTCAGAATCTGCGTAGCCGTGAGCAACACATATCCGGGGCCAAGCATATCGAACGTATTGCAGTTCGTCGCCTCGCGTTTCCGTCCGCAATCCGTAATGGAATCGCCCTGAAAGAGGATTACGCTGTTTCGTTTCAGGCTTATTTTCGGCGCGTGAATCCCGTTTTGTTCGTTCACTACCGCCCTTGCAAGTTCGGGAAGCATGGCGAGGCTCAATCCGCCGCATATTCCCTTTTTCAAAAAATCACGTCTTGTATTCATTCTGTTTATTTTAAAAGTTTATAGTTCATCGGTTATAGTTTATAGTTTATCGTTTACACTTCCCCCTCCTTTCGCCGCGTTCTTACGGAACTCCGCAGGCGTAAGGCCGGTGGTTTTCTTGAAGACGCGGTGGAAGGTCTTGCGGTCGTTGAAGCCGGCGTCGAAGGCGATGTCGTCTACGGAGCGTTTGCCTGCATCCTTTCCGGAGAGCAGGCGGATGGCTTCTTTGACGCGGTATTCGTTGACGCAGGTCTTGAAGTTTTTACCCGTGCAGCGGCTGACGGCTTTCGATATGTAGGTCTGATTCTGGTTGATTGTTCGTGCAAGCATGTCGAGCGACAGGTTGCCGTCTTTGTAGAGGCCGTCGGCAATCAGCTTTTCCACTTCGCCCATGATCGCTATATCCATGGCGTCGGGCGGGACGGGTTCCGCTTCGGCGGCTGTTTCGGCGTCGGGTGTCGCTGTGGAGATGATGTTTGCCCACTGCTGGTTTTTGCGAACCAGTTCGCGGTTTTTCAGTGTCACCATCCTGTCATGGTAAATCCAGATGCCGAGGGCGACGAGCAGCAGCAGGCATCCGCCGAGGGAGAGGAGGAAGTAATTGCGGTTGCGCAGCTTCTCGGCGATGTGTTTTTCCACTTCATACTGCGTGCGGATTTCGTCGAGGCGGGTGTTTACCTCCGTGTTGTGTTTGGCGTCAATCAATTCGAGTACCTCTTTAAACG
>JAISNP010000106.1 GCA_031276175.1 Tannerella sp. | reverse complement strand
GCCGTCCGGGCGGGAGGCTGGCGGGCGGGCGTCGTGACGATGGCGCTGCTGCTGCTTTCGCCGAGGTTCCTCGGTCATGCGTACAATAATCCCAAGGATATTCCTTTTGCGGCGGCGATTACTGCGGGATGCTATTTCATGATGCGGTTTTTCGAGCAGTTTCCAGATGTGAAGAAGAAAACAGCGGTCTGTCTCGCCCTTTCCGTCGCGCTGGCCATAAGCATACGTATCGGGGGAGTGATACTGTTCGGCTATTTCGGCGTTTTCGGCCTTGCATACCTGGCAAACCGTTATTTTGCCTGCCGTAAACGGAATCTGGAAGAGGCCGCAGGGCTGTTGAAAAGGCTTGCGCTGCGATTGCTGCTCTATGCCTTTGCCATTTGTGTGGCGGGATATTTTGCGGGGCTGATTCTGTGGCCTTATGCCTTGATTTCGCCCTTTGCGCATCCGCTGGAGGCTTTTAAGGAAATGTCTTCTTTTTCGCTTAGCTTGAGCCAGTTGTTTGAGGGGCAGTACTCCATGTCCATCGACCTGCCATGGTATTATACGCCGAAGTATATTTTGATTACTACGCCCCTTGCCGTCACTTGCGGAGCGATTATCTACTTGTTTGCAGGGGGATTGAAACGCGCCGCACGCCTGTCGACTTTTATGGTTTACTTTGCGTTCGCGTTTCCTGTTTTCTGGATTGCGTATACCGGCGCAAATGTGTATGGCGGATGGCGGCACGCGCTGTTTGTGTGTCCGCCGATGGCCATTGCCGCCGGGTTGGGATTCAACGCTTTATCCGCATGGGGGGGGGCAAAAAACAGGCGTTTAAAGCCTGTGCTTGCCGCGTTGCCGTTTGCGTTGCTTGCGATGCCTGCGGCGCACATTGTCCGCAACCATCCGCATGAATATATTTACTTTAATGCGCTCGCCGGTGGAATCGACGGGGCATACGGCAACTACGAGACGGACTACTACTTCCACTCCACCCGCGCGGCGGCGGAATGGTTGAGGGAAAATGCACAGGCGGAGACGGGCGATAAAATCATCGTCGGGAGCTGGCATCCGGCGTCGGTGGAATATTTCCTGCGGAAAGACACGGCACGGTTTCGCACCGTATTCGTGCGCTGGCGCGAACGCAGCACGACGGACTGGGACTACGCCGTCTTTCCCGTGACGGGCATTACGCCGCAAATCATTAAAAGCGCCCACTTCCCGCCGCAAAACACCGTCCATACGATAAAGGTGGACAACAGGCCCATTTGCCTCGTACTGAAACGTACCGACAAGTCGGCGTACCGCGCCGCGCTTTTGCATGAAAAATCAAAGGACGAAAGCCTCGATGGCGAACAGCGGCGGATGCTGCGCATCAAATCCGTAAACGAATACTTTCATGCGCTCGAAACGGATCCATACGACGATTTTTCGCTGATACAGTTAGCGGAAGCATGTTTGGACGCCAACCGCATAAGCCTGTCGGAACAGTATCTCCTTAAACTGATCGAATATTATCCGGACGAAAACAACATGTTTTTTGCGATTACCATGTATGGCGAGTATGCAAAACGTACCGGCGACCCGAAGTATGCGGAGCAGGCGATGGCTTTTCGCCGGCGGATGGTATCCGATTTTTTCCGCAATCCGAAATATTATTACGATCTGGCAATTATTTATGCCGGAAACGGCAATGAGGCCGCAGGGAAAAAACTGATGGACGAGTGCATAAAAAAGAACGGATACACCTTTAATTCGTATTACTACATGTCTTTTTATTTGGCGAATACCGGCCACCGCGAAGCGGCTATGGAGATTCGGGAAAAATGCAAGGCTAAATTTCCTGCCTACTTCCGCCTTGCAGAAAAGAATGACTCCGATTGAAGCGGACGGTCAGGACAAGGACGTGCGGGAATGAAAACGCATAAAAAAAACGGGGATGCCAGCCTTTCGGAAGCATCCCCGTTTTATTTGGGATCAGCGCATCGCTGCCGAGAGTTCGGCGCAGGCTTTGTTGAAATCGCGTTCGGCTTCGAGGGTTTTGTTCGCCGTTTCGTAGAGCAGTCCCATTTCGACGATGTATTCCAGCAGCGAGATTTCGCCGGCGTCGAGCGCCTTTTTCAGCAGTTCCGCGTGGCTCAGGGCGTCCGGCAAGCGGCGGTATTCCTCGACCGACTGCTTCAGCCCTGCCGCGCGGCGGTACAGGGTTTGAAGCCGTCCGTAGAGTTGCTGCTGCGCGTCGACGCTGCGCATTTCGGCTGCGCGGACGGCTGCCTTGGCCTGTCGCACGCGGTTTTTGTTTGCCCACAGGGGGATGGCAATGCCGAGGGTGACGCCGCGGAAGTGTTCGCCCGCCGTCTTTTCGCTCATGTAGCCGCCCGAAAGCACGGGCAGCCCCATTGCGCGGCTCAGTGCGACGCGCTTTCTGCCTGTTTCCACCTCCTGTCGCGCGGCGGCCAGCGCGGGATTGCGCTGCTCGGCCTGCGCATACCATGCTTCGAAGTCGGCGGGAAACGGGAGGTCGTCGAAGCGGGCGTCGTCGAGCGTCGTTTCCAGTCCTCCGTTCAGCTTTTTCAGTTCGGCCAGCAGCGCGTCGCGTTCAATCCCGATGCGCCGCATTTCGCCCTGCGCGGCGGAGAGGTTCAGCTGCGCCTTGTTGTATTCCAGCCGGCTGATTTCGCCCCGCTCCAGCATCCGTCTGTAGCCGGCGGCGATTGTTTCGGCGTGGGCGAGGCGCGTTTCCATCTCCCTGCCGAGGGCGTTGTAATAAATCAGGTCGATGCAGTACAGGCGCGCTTCTCGCAGGATGTTCATCCGTTCGGAAAGGTATTGCCATTCGGCCTGCCGGTTCTGTCCGTCGGCAATGCGGCTTTTCAGGCCGGAAAGCGTGGGGAAGTCCAGCTTCTGGCTTACCGACACGTCCGTCCGGTTGCCGATGCTGCCGGGCGCGCCCCGCAGGGCGTTGTACTCCACTTCGGGGGCGTCGAGATAAATGCCCGTTCTGTTTTCCAGTTTCCGCGCTTCGGTTTCGGCCCGGAGCGCCTGCAGCGTGGTATTGTTTGCTTCAACGGACTGCAGTACCCGGTCGATGCCGTTCTGCGCCGCAAGCGAAAGGCTTGTCCACGCCGCCAGTAAAAAAATAATTGTTCTCATTGCAGTTTGTTTTTAATCGGATTCGATGCCGCCGGTTTCCGCTCGACGGTCTTTTCTGTTCGTAACGAAATACATAATCGGGATGATAAACCCGTTGAGGAGCGTGGAACTCATCAGTCCGCCGAGAATCACCTGCGCCATGGGGCTTTGAATCTCGTTGCCCGGCAATTCGCCTCCCATCGCCAGGGGCGCCAGCGCCAGCGCCGAGGTGAAGGCCGTCATCAGTATCGGGTTCAAACGATCCGTCGAGCCGGCAAGGATACATTCGTACAGGGATAGCCGGCCTTCGCTGCGCAGGTCGTTGTATCGCGATACGAGCAACATGCCGTTTCGCGTAGCGATGCCGAAGAGGGAGATGAACCCGATGATGGCGGGGATGCTGATTTCGCCGCTGGAGAAAAAGAGCACCGTGACGCCGCCGACAAGCGCAAGCGGAAGGTTCAGCAGAATGACAAGCGACTGCCCGACGCTCCGGAACTGGTTGAAGAGGAGCAGGAAAATGACGAGGATGGACAGCACGGAGGCCAGCAGGAGCGTGCGCGAAGCGGCAGCTTCGCTCTCGAACTGCCCGCCGTATTCGATGTAATATCCCTCCGGCAGGCGGATGCGTTCGTCCACGCGGCTGCGTATGTCGTTGACGACGCCCCGCAGGTCGCGCCCGGCTACGTTGGCCGAGATTACAATCTTGCGCCCCACGTTCTCGCGGTTGATGGTGTTCGGCCCCGACACGGAGGTGATTTCCGCCACATGCTCCAGCGGGATTTTACGCCCGCCCGCGTCGATGGTCAGGTCCTTTATCCGCACAATCGTTTCGCGGCTCTCGTCTTCCACCTTGAGGACAAGGTCGAAGACGCGGTTTCCTTCATAGACCTGCGAGACGGTTTCGCCGGCAAGCATCACGCGGATGATGCCGGCAAACTCCGGCAGCGACACGCCGTATTTGGCCAGCATCTCGCGTCGCGGGGCGATTTTGAGCTGCGGCCGCTCCACCTGCTGCTCCACGTTCAGGTCGGCCAGGCCTTCCACGTCCTGTATGGCGGCCTTGATTTGGTTGCCCAGCGCAAACATCCGGTTCAGGTCGGCGCCGAAGAGCTTGACGGCAATGTTTGCGCGCGTGCCCGACAGCATGGCGTCGATACGGTGCGAAATCGGCTGCCCGATTTCGATGTTCACGCCGGGGAGGACTTTCAGCCTCTCCCGCAGGTCGGCCAGAAATTCGCCCTTCGCACGCCGTCCCAACACAAAGGGGGCTTCCAGTTCGGAAACGTTCACCCCCAGCGCGTGCTCGTCCAGTTCGGCGCGTCCCGTCTTGCGTCCCACGGTCTGTATTTCGGGGATGGACAGCAGGATTTCTTCCGCCATGCGCCCCACCCTGTCCGATTCTTCGAGCGAGATGCCGGGCAGCGTGCTGACGTTGATCGTGAGCGACCCCTCGTTGAAGGGAGGCAGGAAACTGCGTCCGAGCGCGGTCGTCGCCGCGAGGGAGAGGATCAGGATGATTCCCGTGCCCCATAGCGTCCACCGCTTGTGCCCGAAAGTCCACGCCAGCGCCGTGCGATAGGCCTCCTTGAGCTTCCGCACCCATAGCGGTTCGCGTTCCGGCCTGTCGTTTTTCGGAGGACGCGCCAGCATGTAGCTGCACAGCACGGGCGTCAGCGTCAGCGCCACCACCGTGGAGGCAAACAGCGCCGCGATAAAGGCAATGCCGAGCGGCGCAAGCATCCGCCCCTCCATCCCCGACAGGAAAAACAGGGGCGCAAAACCGGCCACGATGATCAGCGTGGAATTGAGGATGGGCATCCGCACTTCCTTCGATGCTTCGAACACGACGCGCATGGCGTCTTTGCGCTCCGCCGCCGGTTTCAGCCTGTTTTCACGCAGCCGCTTGAAGACGTTCTCGACGTCCACGATGGCGTCGTCCACCAGCGAGCCGATGGCAATCGTCATCCCGCCGAGGCTCATCGTGTTGATGGTAAGCCCCGCCATCTTCAGCGACAGGATGGAGATGACTAACGAGAGCGGAATGGTGATCAGCGAAATGACCGTTGTCCGCACGTTCATCAGGAAAAGAAACAGCACGATGACGACGAAAATCCCCCCTTCGAGGAGCGCATCCTTCACGTTGCCGATGGAGCTTTCGATAAACCGCGACTGACGGAAAATATCCGAAGCAATCCGCACGTCCGCCGGAAGCGATTTGCCCAGCTCGGCGAGCGAGCGGTCTATGCGTGCGGTCAAATCCAGCGTGCCGGTATTGGGCTGCTTGGTGACGGTCATCAGGACGGCCGCCTCGCCGCGGCATGATGCTGCGCCGAGCTTGGGCGATTTGTTTCCGACCCGGACTTCGGCAATGTCCTCCAGCAGGACGGGCGCACCGTCCGTGTGCTTCACCGGCGCCTTCCCCAGCGCCAGCACGTCGTCCGTAGCCAGTACGCCGCGTATGATGTATTCGTTCCCGTACTCATACAGTACGCCGCCCGAAGCATTTTCGTTCATCCCGGCGGTGATGGCCTGCACGTCGGCCAGACTGACGTCGCTGTGCTTCATCTTCTGCGGATCCAGCAGGATCTGGTATTCCCTGATTTCTCCGCCCAGCACCGAGACCTGCGCCACGCCGCCCGTCGAGAGCAGGCGCGGACGTATCGTCCAGTCGGCAAGGGTGCGCAGCTCCTGCAGCGAAGTCGAATCCGCCGTCAGCCCGATAATCATCATCTCTCCCAGGATAGACGACTGCGGGCCTAACGTGGGATTGCCCGCCTGCGGAGGCAGCGCGTCGCCGACGACGGCGAGTTTTTCGGACACGATCTGCCGCGCACGATAAATATCCGTCCCCCAGTCGAACTCGACCCACACGACGGAGAATCCCGTTGTGGACGACGAGCGCACGCGACGCACGCGGGTGGCGCCGTTCACGGCCGTCTCGACCGGGAACGTCACGAGCCGCTCCACCTCTTCGGCCGCCATGCCTTTTGCTTCCGTCATGACGACGACGGTCGGCGCATTCAGGTCGGGAAATACATCCACCTCCATGCGGGTGGCGGTAAACGTGCCGGCAATCATCAGCAAGATCGCCATTGCTACAACCATCAAACGGTTGTTCAGCGAGAATTGAATTATTCTGTTCAGCATAATGTTCCGTTTAATGACTGTGACTGTGTCCTTCGGGAACGGCGCCCGCACCGGCAGCCAGTTTAACCTGATATGCGCCCCGGACAACGACCCTGTCGCCGGCTTGCAGGCCGGAGAGGATGTGCACGCGCTCGCCGTCGTCCTGTCCCAATGTGACTTCCTGCTTGCGGTAGATTTCTTCGCCGAGTTGCAGGTAGACGAAGTAAAGCCCCTGCTCTTCCGTGACGGCCGAAAGGGGCACGGTAATCACGTCGTCGCCGGACTCCGCCAGAAGATATACCTCGGCGAAGGCGCCGGGAAGAATGTCGCCCGTGTTGTCGAACTCGAACGTGACGGGCACGTAGAACGACGACCGCCCCGCGCTTTTCCCGACCGACAGCAGGCGACCGTTCATTTCTTCCGTCTTATACAGCGTGTCGTCATACGCCGTCCTGAAATGCGCCTTACGTATGTCGCCCAGCGTCCTGTAATATTTCCCCGATACTTCGGCTTTCAGTTGCAGGCGTTTGTTTTGGGATATGGTCACGAGGGGTTGCCCTACGGATACGTATTCGCCCTGGCCGACGAGGCGGTTCGTGATAAAACCGCCGACGGGGGATTTCACCGTCACGCCCTGTGCGGTGACGTGGGCTGCCTGCGCTTCGTAGGCCGTCCGCGCCGTTTCGTAGCGCCGGCGAACCTGCTCGAATTCTTTGGCGGAAATAATGTCGTCTTTCACGAGCGCTTCGGCGCGTTGATACGCTTCGCGTTCGGTTTCGTAATTGATCCGGGCCAGGGCGCTCAGGTCGCCGTCCGGCAGGGATTTTGTCGAAACGGCAACAATTGCTTCGCCCGCTCTGACGGCCGCGCCGTCCGCAACGGAACGGTTGAGAAACGAAACGATGCCGCTGCTCGTGGCTGCAAGGGTGATTTCGTCGCCCTGCGTGGACTGTACCTGTCCGCCTGTTTTAATTACCCGGCTGAATTTTCCCGGTACAGTCTCGCGGGTCTCCAGCCCGGCGATTTCGGCCTGACGGACGGTGAAGCGAATCTCGTCTTCGTGTGCCCCGTCCGTTTCGTTGCCGTCTTTCTCTTCATGATCGTGGTCGTGACCGGAATGATCATGCCCGTCGCCTTCCATGTGTTCATGCGCTTCTTCCGTCGCATGTTCGTGATTCTTTTCATTGCGGCAACCTCCGGCGAGCAGAGACACGGCAACGAAAAGACATATGATATATTTTTTCATTGTCTGTTGTTGTTAAGTTGATAGTAAATTATTTCGAGAAACTCCCCACCCCTTGCGGATTCATATCCGCAGGTTGTGTTTGATGGGGGGTGGATAAACGGATCAGTGTGAAGAAGGATAAGGTAAGATGCCGATAAAGGCTGTAATCAAGCCGCGCCTCTGTCGGGCGGGTATCCCCTCACACGAGGGGACGCGGCGGGGCGCGCAAACCGTTATCACGATTTGCGTCGACCGACCGGTAAAGGCACGCATCCCGGCCTCCGTATCCCGAAGAATCGTCTTCGCTTTCCGCTTCATACAGCGACGCGATAGCCGCAAGGCAGCAGGATGCGAAAAAGAGGTGTGCGTGCGGACTGTGGTCGTGACCGGAAGATTCGGCCTTGAGCTTCGTTTCGTTTTGTTCGAACGAAAAGAGGCGGCTGTCTTCCACGAAACATGTGTCATCGTCGGTCGGTTCGGAATTGTGCTGATGAGGAAGTTCGCCTGCGCCGTCATGTCCGGCTTCACCACATACGGCCGCAAAACAAGGCGCTTCCCCGGCATGATGATGATGGGGGAACGTGTGCACCGCAGTCAGCAGGACGGCGGCAAATGCGACAAATATTATGGAGAGACAGCGTTTCGGCATGTTTT
>JAISNP010000085.1 GCA_031276175.1 Tannerella sp. | reverse complement strand
TCCAACTGTTTTTGCTGAATTGTCCATGGACAATTCCATGTTTCCAACTGTTTTTGCGGAATTGTCCATGGACAATTCCATGTTTCCAACTGTTTTTGCGGAATTGTCCATGGACAATTCCATGTTTCCAACTGTTTTTGCGGAATTGCCCATGGACAATTCTATATTTCCAATTGTTTTTGCGGAATTGTCCATGGACAGTTCTATATTTCCAATTATTTTTATGGAATTGTCCATATATGACAGTATATTTCCGTTTGTCCCGGTGATGTTTACTTTAGTATGACGTATGAATTGTTTCGTTTCAACGGCAAAGATAGTTTTTTTATAAAATAATGGGTGTGGGAGAGGGAAATTAACGGCGAACCGGGAGCGAATGATGGGGAGCGGCGGGGTCGGGACGAGACAGATAGAAATAAACCGCAGGCTGAACCGCTATCGGGAGAAGGCGCGAGAGAGAATCACCTCGGAAGAAGGACGTATGCACAGTCGTCGTCGTTCGGTGGAACCGGAAGCCGTCTTCGGACAAGCCGAATCCGACAAAGGCTACAGTCGCTTCCGCCGATTTAACGACGGAGAACCGGACATGCCATATTCGCCATAGCCTTTAATTTGCAGAAGTTACACCGCAAGCGTAAACATACGGGACAAAATCCGCCCGGAGTGTAACAAAGCGCGTTTCTCCCGTATTTTTTCATTGTTTTTTGTCCGGTTTGCCGAAAATCGGTCAAACTCAACACTCCGGGTTGGGGAAACAGGGCTTGCGCCGCCTGAAAATATAAATGAAGCTGCTGCGTTTTGGGGCAGTCCCCAGCGTCACTCATTGTTCATCGTTTATCGTGCATCGTTAATCCGAGATGGAATCTCGTCCGAACGTCGCCGGGCTGTACGCCGGATGCTTCTGTAATTTAATTCGTTACAAATACCAATACAAACATTAACTTCTTAGGCGCTATGTTTTAATATTCTTTAAGGGGGGGGGCTTTTTTAAGTATTACTTTTGGCGGCGTAAATTAATACGATTGAGATGAAACACAAACACGAAAATGTCTTTACGAAGAATATAAACACATGAAAAACAGTGTTACCGTTATTGCCGTGATACCGTGGGAGCATTTTCAGGCGATTGTGTTCGCGAGCGTACAATAAAACAGCATGAAACAGATTCGGAGATAAAATAAAGTAACGTTTAACTTCAAAATTTTAAATGCCTATGAAAGAGGAAACAGATTGAAATCCGCAAATCAGGGAAACGTCTTGATACGTCGAATCCCGAAAAGAGACTTTATGATTTAACTTTAAACAAACCTATTTTTAAAATTCAAAAGAAGAAATATGAGAAAAAACTTATTCGAAACAAACAGGCATGGTGTGCGAAAAATTATCGCATCCATCTACGCGTTCACCTTGTTATGCTGCGCCTCCACGGTGTTGTCGCAGAATGTTACCGTATCGGGCGTCGTCACGGACAGATCGGGCGAGGCGCTTATCGGCGTGAACGTACAAGTGAAAGGTACAACTGTGGGTACCATTACCGACGTAAAGGGGTTTTACACGGTTCAGGTTCCGGGCGCACAGTCTGTGCTGGTGTTTTCTTACGTGGGCTACGTGACCCGCGAAGCAGTCGTGGGGACGCAACGTACAGTCGACGTGCAGCTCGAAGACGATACGCAGGCTTTGGAAGAAGTCGTAGTCGTGGGCTACGGCGTACAGAAAAAGGAAACGGTGACAGGGTCGGTATCCACCGTAAAGGGCACGGAGCTGATCAAGACCCCGACTGCGAACCTGTCCAATGCCATAGCCGGGCGTTTGTCGGGCGTGGTAGTGTTCCAGCGCACCGGCGAGCCGGGCTATGACAACAGTACGATCCGTATCCGGGGATCGAATACCCTTGGAAACAATGATCCGCTGATTGTAATCGACGGTGTGGCGGCGAGGGCCGGAGGTCTGGATCGTCTGAATCCAAATGAAATAGAAAACATGTCGGTGCTGAAAGACGCTTCCGCCGCCATCTACGGCGCACGTGCGGCAAACGGCGTTATCCTCATCACCACCAAAAACGGCAAGGCGGGTAAAAAGCCGGAATTTACCTACTCCTTCAACCAGGGCTGGGGACGCCCCGCCGTGATGCCCGATATGGCGGATGCGGCAGAGTATGCGGAACTGCGGAACGAACTGATCATCAACGACGCGATGGTTAATCCCGCAAAAGAAGAACAGTCCGCTTTCCCTACCCCCTGGAAAACGGAGGAGGAAATACAAAAATACCGCGACGGCTCCGATCCGTGGAGATACCCGAATACGGACTGGATCAAGGAAACGTATGCCGCCTGGTCGCCTCAACGCATCCACAACGCCACGCTGGAAGGAGGGTCGGAGAAAGTGAACTACTTCGCTACCTTCGGACATACGTTTACGGACGGCTATTACCAAAATTCGGCCAACAACTACAAGCAGTATAATCTGCGCATAAACCTGAATGCCGAACTGAACGAGTGGATAAAAGTAGGGGTGAACATGATGGGAAGGCAGGAAAACCGTAATTTCCCAAGCCAGGGGGCAGGCGACATCCTGTGGTTTACCTCCCGCGGACGGCCTACCGATCCGGCTTACTGGCCGAACGGCTTGCCGGGGCCTGCGCAGGAATACGGACGTAATCCGGTCGTGGCTGCCTCAAGCGAAACAGGCTACGACAAAGACCGCCGGTATTATATCCAGACAAATGCCAACGTTGAAATTACGCAGCCGTGGATAGAAGGGCTAAAACTGTCGCTCAACATCTCGTACGACAAATATCTCCAGCACCGCAAAAAATGGTTCCAGCCGTGGTACCTGTACACATGGGATTACGTCACGATGGAGGCGGACGGCGTGACGCCCAAACTGGAGAAGGGGCTGAATTATCCGAGCCACTCCGATCCGAGGCTCGACATGTACTCCGAAGATCAGACAAATCTGGTAGCCGGAGGCATCCTGAGCTACGAAAGGAAGTTCGGGAATCACAACCTCAGCGTGCTCGCCGGCTCGGAAAGAGACGAATCGGACAATTCCTATTTCGAAGCCATGCGCAGATACTTCCCCTCAAGCGCCGTACAGATATTCAAGGCCGGAGGCGACAAGGAAAAGACAAACGGCAGCGGCGACTGGAGCAAAAACTGGAACAGGGCGCGCCTGAACTACTTCGGCCGCGTGGCCTACAACTATCAGGAAAAATATCTGGCCGAATTTGTATGGCGCTACGACGCCTCGTACATGTTTCCCGAAGATACCCGCTACGGATTCTTCCCCGGAATATTGCTGGGATACAGGATTTCGGAAGAAGATTTCTGGAAAGACAATCTCTCCTTTATCAACTACTTCAAACTGCGCGGATCGATAGGACAAATGGGTAACGACCAGATATACTACGACGACAAGTTGCAGGAATACCAGTATCTGCCCTCATATTACTACGAATGGGGCTACATTATCGACAATCAGGATGTGAAGGGACTGCGCGTGAGCCGGTTCCCGAACGAAAGGATTACGTGGGAAGTAGCCACCAATACGAACGTGGGAATCGAGGTAAGGACGTTCGATAACCGCCTGTATGCGGAACTGGACTATTTCTACAACAAACGATCCAACATTATGTGGCGGCGCAACGCGTCGATACCCCAGACTGCCGGCCTGACGCTGCCTGCCGAAAATATCGGTAAGGTGGACAATACCGGCTTCGACTTCAAACTGGAATGGGCGGACGCCGTCGGAAAAGATTTCTCGTACCGGATAGGCGCTACCGGAGGATATGCCGGAAATACCATCAAATACTGGGACGAAGCGCCCGGCGCCCCCGAATGGCAAAAATCGACCGGCCACCCGATGAGTACGGACCTCTATTACGTCTTTGACGGCGTGTTCAAAAACTGGGACGAAATCAACAATAAGGACAATCGCCCGAACTACGACGGAGTGACCAGCGACGCGGCATTGAAGCCGGGCGACATGAAATTCAAAGATACGGACGGCAGCGGCACGATAACCCCGGACGACAGAATAAGGTACAACAAAAACAACGAACCGAAATGGATGTACGGCATCAACGGCTTCGTACAGTGGAAAAACTTCGACCTCAGCTTCCTTGCACAGGGAGCAGCAGACTGCTGGACGAGAGTGTACTTCGACTCCGGCGAAATCGGAAACTACCTGAAATCCGTCTACGACAACCACTGGTCTGTCGACAATCCCACCGGCGATCATCCCCGCGTACATGCACGGGGAAAATACTACTGGGACAACTCCACGGGAATATACAACACGTACTGGATGAAGAACACGAGTTACATCCGACTGAAAAACATGGAAATCGGCTATACGGTACCCAAACGAATCGTCGAAAAAACCCGCTTCTTCTCCAACATGCGCGTCTATGCCAACGGCCAGAACCTGCTGACCATATGCCCGTCGTCCGACCTCGACCCCGAAATGACGCAGGCCAACGGCGCGCAAATCCCCGTCCCCCAAATTGTGAACATCGGTTTCTCACTCACATTTTAAAGCATAAAGACTATGAATAAAAAAACAAATATCATTTTCGCCCTGTTCCTCCTGTGCGTGTGCAGTGCGTGCAACGACGATTTCCTGAACACACAACCGCAGGGAGAAGTCACCGCCTCTCTGCTCTGGAGAGAAGGCGCCCTGGCAGAAGCCTACATGTACGACATCTATTTCACTTTCCAGGACGCAGGCTTTACGGAAGAATTGCAGGCTTCCGCAACCGACGAAGCCCTGTTTACCCACGGACGGGAATTTGTAGAAACAAACGCCGGAGCCGTGACGGACGTCAACCTCGGATGGTTCGGCAAAACGCAGAGCGGACACCAGTGGGAACGCCTGTACAAAAACATCCGCTCGTGCAACGACTTCATCGAAAACATAGACCACGCGGATTTCGACCCGAACCCGGAGATCGACCAAAAGTACAAAACCCAGTTAAAAGGGGAAGCATACTTTCTGCGCGCATACTTTTTCCATCGCCTGACAAGAGGCTTCGGAGGCATCCCGATTCAGTTGAAACTGACACAGCTTACGGACGAAGACTTCAGCATAGAAAGAAGCCCGTACAACGACTGCATCGACCAGATACTCTCCGACCTCGACAACGCCGCCGGGCTGCTGAAAGACCGCACCTTCGCCAATACCCAAAAAGGACGCGCCACGCTGGCAGCAGTTCTGGCGCTGAAAGTGCGCGTGCTGACCGATGCGGCAAGCGACCTGCACGACGAGGCCACGGCCACAGCCAAAGTACCACTCTTCGCATCCTATCCCCACAAGGAATTGCTCTTCTACACCAAAGGATCGCGCGAAGACCGGTGGAGAGCCGCCAAAGAAGCTGCCGGAGCGCTTATGGCTAATCCCCTGGGACACGGCCTTTCCGACTACGGAGGCGAAGGCCTTTCGGTAGAAGACAAGGCGCAGGCCATCTGGTCGTTCTTCAACAAAGAAAGCGAAGAAAGCATCTTCTCGCGCTATTTTATCGACACAAAAGACGAAAGCGGAACGAAGATGCCTCTCTTCAACGGACCCTCAGGCTATCACGCTTGGGGCGGCAATACGCCGGTACAAGACCTTGTTGACGCCTACGCAATGGCCGACGGCAGCAAATTCGACTGGAACAATCCCGAACACAAGGCCGCACCGTACAAAAACCGCGAACCACGCTTCTACGCCTCCATCATGTACGACGGAATGAAATGGATACAGCGCCCGGCCGACTATGCCGTAAACGAACCGACCGGCACCATCCAAACCGGCTACTATCAGACCGATCCCGCCCAAGGCGAAAACGACTACTATCAGGGAATGGATACGCGCGAAGGCGGAGGCGAAAACTGGAATGCTACGTACACAGGCTACTACCTGAAGAAATTCATCAACCCCGCGGGCGGAGACCACAGGAACAAAATCAACTGCCTCTTCCCCTTCATCCGCTACACGGAAGTAGTCATGTGCTACATCGAAGCGTGCATCGGACTGAACGAACTCGACGAAGCCAAAACACATCTGAACATCCTGCGCCGACGTGTAGGACTGCCCGACGTGACGACCGGCGACAAAGCGGAACTGACGAAAATCTATCAGAACGAACGCCGCCTCGAATTCCTTTTCGAAGAACACCGCTACTGGGACGTCCGACGCTGGCTGCTCGGCAAAGAATCGCCCGGACTGAACAGCCTGCAAGGCATCAGAGTAACCGCCAAACTCAAACCCGGCACAGGAAAACAGGCACGATACGAACACGACGAATCGCGCTGGGACTATACCTACACCGTAGTACCCGTCAAACAGGAAGGACGCCAATGGGTGGACAAATGCTACTTCCTGCCCATACACCGGGACGAAACGAACAGGAATCTCACACTGAAAGCACAACAAAATCCGGGATACGGGGAGTAAGCGCCCGCACAGGCAGGCAAACCGCATGACGACTTTGCCTGCCCGACCTCATCCACGGAAAAATACATCAGGGACACGGAGCAATACAAATACTCCGTGTCCCTTTTATTTCAACCCGCAGACGCCACGTACACAAAAACCGATTCGCCGCCGCTCGGAAATAAGCGATGAGCGATAAACTATAAACTATAAACTATAAACGGTGAGTGATGAGCGCTTAACGGTTAACACCGCAGGCGTTTTCCCGAAGCAGGGGACATTTCCGTAGAAGGCTCCGGAACTTCCGTAGAGGGCTCCGGAACTTCCGTAGAAGGCACCGGAACTTCCGTAGAAGGCACCGGAACTTTCGTAGAAGGCACCGGAACTTCCGTAGAAGGCACCGGAGTTTCCGTAGAAGGCTCCGGAACTTCCGTAGAAGGCTCCGGAGTTTCCGTAGAAGGCACCGGAACTTCCGTAGAAGGCTCCGGAATCTTATTCCGTATCCCCGTCGATGCCGGCGACGGAGATCACCTCAATCTCAAATACCAGTGTAGAATATCCGGGGATTACTACGTTGCCGTTACTGTCTTTTTGTCCCGCATCGCCGTAGGCAAATTGCCGGGGCAGCCATATTTCCCACTTGTCGCCTTTTCTCATATACTGGAGGGCAACAGTCCAGCCTTCGATCGGGATAGCTGGCGAATACGTGCTGTAAGCGCTGTTATATGTTGAGCCGGCTATGCTTACCGCAAAAACGGCGGGGGCGCCGTCGTCAAACAGTTTTTGGTCGAAAACCTGTCCTTTCGTAATTCCCACTTCCCGGTCGGTGGCTGCATACCAGCCCTTGTAGTACACTTCGACCCGGCTGGTATAATAAATCGGTTTCTGTCCGTCGCCTTTTTTCAGTACGCGATAGTAGATGCTGCCGTTGTTTCCGGGCGATTTGAGTTCGGTATATTCGGGGTTCAGGGCGATTTCGTTCAAAGCCTTTTCGTTGGCGGCTTTCCATTCGGCGAGCGCCACGTGCTCGTCCGCATCGTCGCCGCACGCAACGGCGCAAAGCACGGCGATCGGGAGGAGAATGGCGCGGAAGTTGATTTTTTTCATATGCTGTATATTAATGTATATGCACTGTTACTGCAATTGTCGCAGCAGGGTGGGGAGGCTTACTTTTTCGGCGATGATGGCGTGGAGGCGGTCGATGGGTACGCGCTCCTGCAACATCGTGTCGCGATGGCGTATGGTGACCGTCCGGTCCCGGCACGTTTGGTGGTCGACGGTGATGCAGTAAGGGGTGCCGATGGCGTCTTGCCTGCGGTATCGCTTGCCGATGGAGTCTTTTTCGTCGTACCGGCAGCGGAAGTCGAAGCGCAGGAGGTGCATAATCTCTTCCGCCATTTGTGGCAGTCCGTCCTTTCGGACGAGGGGCAGTACGGCCAGTTTGACCGGCGCAAGCGCGGGAGGGAGTTTGAGCAGCACGCGCGTCTCGCCGTCGTCGAGTTTTTCTTCGCAGTATGCGCCTGCTATCAGGCTGAGGAAAACGCGGTCTACGCCGATGGACGTCTCGATGACATAAGGCGTATAACTCCGGTTCTGTTCCGGGTCGAAATACTGCATCTTTTTTCCCGAAAATTCTTCGTGCCGGCTCAGGTCGAAATCCGTGCGGCTGTGTATGCCTTCGATTTCTTTGAATCCGAAAGGCATTTCGAACTCGATGTCGGTCGCCGCGTTGGCGTAGTGCGCCAGTTTGTCGTGGTCGTGGAAGCGATATTTTGCGTCGCCCATGCCGAGCGCCCTGTGCCACTTCATGCGCATCTCTTTCCAGTGCGCAAACCATGTCAGTTCCTCTCCCGGCCGGACGAAGAACTGCATTTCCATCTGTTCGAACTCGCGCATACGGAAGACGAACTGCCGCGCTACGATTTCGTTGCGAAAGGCCTTGCCCGTCTGGGCGATGCCGAAAGGTATCTTCATCCGCCCTGTTTTCTGTACGTTAAGGAAGTTGACGAAGATGCCCTGCGCCGTTTCGGGACGGAGGTAGACTTTCATCGTTCCGTCGGTCGTAGCGCCCATTTCGGTGGCAAACATGAGGTTGAACTGGCGCACTTCCGTCCAGTTGCGGGTGCCGGAGATGGGGCAGACGATTTCGCAGTCGAGGATAATCTGCCGCAGGGCTTCGAAATCGGAATCGTTCAGCGCCTTGGCAAAACGTGCGTGCACCTCGTCGCGCCGCGCCTGTAGCTCAACGACGCGCGCACTGGTCGAGCGGAACTGGCGTTCGTCGAAAGCGTCGCCAAACCGCCGGGCAGCCTTTTCCACCTCTTTCTCTATCTTTTCGTCCAGTTTGGCAAGATATTCTTCGATGAGCACGTCGGCGCGATAGCGTTTCTTGCTGTCTCGATTGTCGATGAGCGGATCGTTGAAGGCGTCGACATGCCCGGATGCTTTCCAGACCGTCGGGTGCATGAAGATGGCGGAGTCGATGCCCACAATATTGTCGTTGAGCAGCGTCATGCTGTCCCACCAGTATTTCTTGATGTTGTTTTTCAGTTCCACGCCGTTTTGCCCATAGTCGTAAACGGCGCCCAGTCCGTCGTATATTTCGGAGGAGGGGAATACAAATCCGTATTCTTTGCAGTGCGAGATTATTTTTTTGAAGACATCGTCCTGATTCATATATATTCTTATGTTTTGACGGCGACAAAATTACATGAAAATTTCGGATTTCCAAGAGGAGTAAAATAAAAACCCGGACGGCATTGTTGCGCTTCCCTTCGCGCTTCAGGGATAGACGGCTTTTTTCCCGGCCAGCAAGGTGTTTTGCATAAGCGAGATAATGGTCATCGGCCCGACGCCTCCGGGTACAGGCGTGATATGGGAGCACTTGGGCGCCACTTCGTCGAAACAGACATCGCCGGCAAGCTTGTAGCCGCTTTTCGTCACGAGGTTCGGCACGCGGGTTGTTCCTACGTCTATTACCACAATGCCTTCTTTCACCATGTCCGCCTTCACAAATCCGGGTACGCCCAGTGCGGCGATGATGATGTCGGCGCTCCGGCAGATTTCCCGCAGGTTTTCGGAGCGGCTGTGGCAAACCGTCACCGTGCAATCGCCCGGATAATCTTTTCGCATCATGAGCGCGGCCATCGGTTTGCCTGCGATATTGCTGCGTCCCAGAATCACGCAATGTTTGCCTCGCGTCTCGATTTCGTAGCGTTTAAAAAGTTCGAGGATACCGGCGGGCGTAGCGGAACGGAAACACGGCAAGCCGAGCGACATTCGTCCGACGTTGAGGGGATGAAATCCGTCTACGTCTTTTCGCGGGTCGATGGCTTCGATGATTTTTTGCGTCGAGATGTGCCGGGGCAAAGGCAACTGCACGATGAAACCGTCGATGTCGTCGTTGCCGTTCAGTTCGTCTATTCTGCGCAACAATTCCATTTCCGTTACGTCGTCTTCGTAGCGAATCAGCGTGGAATGGAAACCTATTTCCTTGCAATGTTTCACCTTGTTGGCGACATACGTTTCGCTGCCGCCGTCGTGGCCGACCAAAACGGCTGCCAGATGGGGGATTTTGCCGCCGTGTTGTATTATTTCGGCGACTTCGCAAGTCAATTCCCGCTTAATCTGCGCGGCTACCGCCCGTCCGTCAATCAGACGATACGTTTGTTTTTCGTCCATGATTGTCGAATTCATTTATCGTTTTCTGAATGTCGGCATGTTTCGTGCGCCCGGTTTGGCGGTGGTAACCAATTTCATCATCCTGCGTGTTTCGTCGAACTGCCGGAGCAGTTTGTTCACGTCCTGTACGCTGGTGCCGCTACCCGATGCGATGCGTTGCCGGCGCGAACTGTTCAGTAAGGCAGGATTAGTCCGTTCGTCAGGCGTCATGGAGCGGATAATCGCTTCGATGTTTTTGAAGGCGTTTTCGTCGATGTTCATATTTTTAATTGCTTTTCCTACGCCGGGAATCATTGATGCCAGGTCTTTCAGGTTCCCCATTTTTTTGATTTGCTGAATTTGCGAGATGAAATCATTGAAATCAAACCGGTTTCCGGCAATTTTTTTCTGAAGTTGCCGCGCCTCTTCTTCGCTGAACTGTTCCTGGGCGCGTTCGACCAGCGAAACGACATCGCCCATGCCGAGGATACGGTTTGCCATGCGTTCGGGATGGAACACGTCGAGCGCCTCCATCTTTTCGCCCATGCCGATGAACTTTATCGGCTTGCTTACCACCGACCGTATGGAGAGCGCCGCACCGCCGCGCGTGTCGCCGTCCAGTTTTGTCAGTACGACGCCGTCGAAATTGAGGCGTTCGTTAAATTCTTTTGCCGTGTTGACGGCATCCTGCCCGGTCATGGCGTCAACGACAAACAGAATCTCGTCCGGCTGAATGGCTTTCTTGATGGATTCGATTTCCTGCATCATTTGTTCGTCGACGGCCAATCGGCCTGCCGTATCGACGATCACGAGGTCGCAGCCTTTTTTCCGTGCTTCGAAGACGGCGTGCTGCGCAATGACGACCGGATTTTTATTTCCTTCTTCCGAATAGACGGGCACGCCGATTTGTTCGCCCAATACGCGTAACTGCTCGATGGCTGCCGGACGATATACGTCGCACGCCGCCAGAAGCGGATGTTTTCCCTTTTTCGTTTTGAGCAGGTTGGCCAACTTGCCGGCGAAGGTGGTTTTACCCGACCCCTGCAATCCGGACATCAGGATGACGGCCGGCGAAGCTTTCAGATTTATTTCCGTAGCCGAGCCGCCCATCAGCGCCGCCAGTTCGTCGTGCACGATTTTAATCATCAGCTGACCGGGCTTGATGGAGGTGAGCACGTTAAGCCCCAGCGCCTTTTCTTTGACTGTGTCCGTAAACTGCCTGGCAACCTTGTAGTTCACGTCGGCATCCAACAATGCCTTGCGGACGTCCTTCAGCGTCTCCGCCACATTAAGTTCGGTTATCCGGCCTTCGCCTTTCAGCAACTTGAAAGACCGTTCCAAACGGTCTGTTAAATTTTCAAACATGACATTTTTCTTTTGAATCGAGGCGCAAATTTACGAAAAAGATACGAGACGAGGCTTCCTGAATGTAAACGGCTATTTCTTTTTTCAATGCACAGGCTTTTCCGGCTCACCGGTAAAACCCAATCCTTCAGGTTCGGCGCCGAAGGTTCCGTCGGAAGTCTTATTATAAGAAATGAAACACCTGAAAGGATTTCTCAATCAGATATAATTTATCCCAAGTAAGATTTCAGCAGTTTGCTGCGCGAACCTTGCCTGAGCCGGTGAATGGCTTTTTCTTTCAGTTGACGCACACGTTCACGTGTCAGCCCGGACTTGCCTCCGATTTCTTCGAGCGTTACTTCCTGACAACCAATGCCGAAAAACATCCTGATAATCTCACTTTCGCGATCGGTTAATGTGGAAAGCGCCCTGTCGATTTCTTTCGACAGCGATTCGTTCATCAGCGTACCGTCGGCCATCGGCGCATCGTCATTTACCAGCACATCCAGCAAGCTGCTTTCTTCTCCTTCCATAAACGGCGCGTCTACCGAAATATGCTTTCCCGATACTTTTAAGGTATCGGATATTTTATCCGCCGAAGTTTCAAGTTCTTCCGCAAGTTCTTCGGTGGATGGCCTGCGCTCGTTTTTCTGCTCGAAGCGCGAAATTATTTTACTGATTTTGTTCTGCGAACCTACCTGATTCAGCGGCAGGCGCACAATACGCGAATGTTCTGCCAGCGCCTGCAAGATAGACTGGCGAATCCACCATACGGCGTAAGAAATAAACTTGAACCCTCTTGTCGCATCGAATTTCTCCGCAGCCTTGATCAGTCCCACATTACCTTCGCTGATAAGGTCGGAAAGATCAAGACCTTGATTTTGATATTGTTTTGCAACAGAAACGACAAAACGGAGATTTGCCCGCGTAAGTTTTTCCAATGCCTTGCGGTCGCCTTTCTGTATGGCCAGAGCCAGTTCCACCTCTTCTTCACTTGTGATAAGGTCTTCGCGTCCAATCTCCTGAAGATATATATCCACTGATTGAGATTCGCGCTTGGTAATTGCCGGTTGAATTTTTAATTGTCTCATTCTACCTGAAATTTTGTATGAGAATATATTTTTACGATGCAGCAAAAGTAGTTGTTTTATTTTCGTATTTGAAATAAAACAACTACTTGCGTAAAATGCCGATTATCCGTTATTAATCATTCAGATCAATGGCAATGTATTCCATTTTTCTGACGTCGGGATAAAATCCTTTGATATACAAACCTCTGTCGTCCGGGTCTTTCTTCATAATCGTTTCAACCACCTTGATTAAATTGTCGGACGTTGAGATGCGGTTATCATTGGCGGTCAATATAATGAATCCGTTTTTAATGCCGGCATCTTTCAATTTTCCATTCTTCAGGTTACTTACTTCAACGCCAAAGTTTATTCCAAGGCGGAGTTTCGTATCCTTCGTCAGTTCCTTGAACGATGCGCCGAGAATCGCATCGGGCGACTGATATTTAATCGCGTCGGTTGTTCCCTGATCGTTCTTCAACTCAACGGTGAACTTCTTCACTTCGCTGTCGCGCTGTACCTGCACTTCGACCTTGTTTCCCGGATTGTAACGGCTCAACTGTCCTCGCAGTTCGTGGTAGTTTTTTATCTTCGTGCCGTTGATGGCGGTTATCACATCACCGGTTCGGACTCCGGCTTTCTGTGCGGAACTGTTCGACGTGAATCCGGCAACATATACGCCTTCTTTTACTTTCAGTTTTTCGAACTCTTCGGGCGACGATTCCTTCAACACACTGAGATCAGTAACCTCTACGCCCAACATAGCTCTTTGTACGGTGCCGTATTGCTTGATGTCGGTCACAACTTTCTTTACGATGCTGATGGGAATCGCAAACGAATACCCTACGAAATTGCCGGTTTCACTATATATTAATGTATTAATACCGACAAGTTCACCACGTGTATTGACAAGTGCGCCGCCACTGTTTCCGGGATTGACGGCTGCATCCGTCTGAATATATGATTCGATTTTTTCCTGCGGAGCGTTTCTCCTGCTGTTTCCATAGCCCGATATTAAATCGGCACGGCCTGTTGCACTTACAATTCCTGCGGTGACGGTCGACTTCAGATTGAACGGATTGCCTACGGCAAGTACCCATTCTCCGACCTTCAACGCATCGGAATCACCAAAGGGAATCACCGGAAAGTCATTTCCTTCGATTTTAAGTAATGCGACGTCGGTCAGGTCATCACGGCCAATCAATTTGGCTTTGAATGTTTTATCGTCATTCATCGTCACTTCGATTTCATCGGCGCCGTCAATCACATGATTGTTTGTAACAACGTAACCATCAGTCGAGATAATTACACCCGATCCGAATCCTACACGCGGCTGACGCCTGTAATTGCGCATCCCGTCTCCGAAGAAAAATTCATACGGATCGAAATATTCTCTCCCTCCTCGTTCGGAGGGATTGGCAATCGATTTGATGTGAACTACTGCATTGACACTCAACTCGGCAGCTTTTGTGAAGTCAATATTCTCGGCTGCAACCGATGGATAATGTGCAAACCTTACCGGCTGCTTGAATGTCGAATTGGCTTCAGCAGTAACTTTTAGTTCGTCTTTGCTGAGTCTTGCCATATACACCATTGTCCCAAAGGACGTTGCGAAACTTATTGCTGCCACTCCGACAACAATTAAAACTTTTTTCCAAACATCTTTCATAGTTCAAACATTTAATTAAACTGTTAAATTTAAAACTTCCATTTCCCTATTAAGACTCAAAAAAAGTGCATTTGTTATATGAGAGAGCGTTTTTTCTGTACTTTTAACTCATTCCGCGAACCATTAACCCGGCTTAACGCTATGAATTATAAAAACATACCATTTTAACATTTGAGGCCGGTCATTTTGGCAGTTGCAAACATGCTATTATAGCTCATCTTCTCTTATGCCGCCCTTCTCTCCTTTTCCCCCTAAAATTTACAACAGGAACAAATGCTTCGATAGGATTAATAGCCGATTAGAATGATTTCCACCCGTGATGCCCGCAAATTTCACATTAACCTTTACCCAAACCTGACTGTTCATCAATAGATCGACTATTATGCAAATACACCGAAAATCAACTTTACCCGCAGATTTAAAAATAGTCGGTGACGATAATTTCCGCTGCAGGTTTACGTTTCTTTTTCGCCTGTTCAAACAATTCGGGATCGGCAGGATAACCGATGGGAATGATTACCGTCGCTTCGACGCCAAGGGGCAATCCGAACGATTCGGCACACTGCCTTACGTCAAAATGACAAACCCAGCATGTCCCCAATCCCTGTTCGACAGCGGCAAGGCAAATATGTTCGGCGGCAATCGAAACGTCAATATCCGCATGGTCTTTACTGTCGGACGGACGCTTCCACGACTGATTGTGATCGCTGCAAACGAGAATGTAGAGCGGAGCGGACTTGAACCAGTCGCGAGGATAGCAAGCCTGTATTTTTGCTTTTGCCTCAGCCGATTGTATCACAACAAAGCACCACGGTTGAAAATTACATGCCGACGGTGCCAATCGCGCAGCCTCCAGCACATAGTCCAGTTTTTCCGGTTCAACGGCTTTTGCGGAATAATTCCTGATGGAACATCTTTTTCGGATTAAATCATTTAATTGCATATCATTTATATTTCACTTTCAATACAATACCTGTTGCGATTCGGCGAATTGCGCGAAACTAATTCTCCTATAAATCCCGCCAGAAACAATTGCGTCCCTAAAATCATGGCTGTCAGCGAGATGTAAAAGAAGGCGCTGTTCGTTACCAACGGGCGTAAATCACCCGAAAACATGGATATTAACTTAAGTACAAGTACGTAAATCAATGCCGTAAAGCCAATCAGGAACATCACGCTGCCCCACAGGCCGAAGAAGTGCATCGGTTTCTTTCCGAATCTGGACGTAAACCAGAGTGTCAACAAATCCAGATAGCCATTGACGAAACGGTTCAGTCCGAATTTGCTTGAGCCGAATTTGCGTGCCTGATGTTTGACTATTTTTTCGCCTATTCTGTTGAATCCTTCCATTTTAGCCAGATAGGGTATCAGTCGATGCATGTCGTTGTAAACTTCTATATTTTTGATTACCACGTTCTTGTAGGCTTTAAGTCCGCAATTGAAATCGTGCAGAAAGATGCCGGAAAATTTCCTCACTGTTGCGTTGAACAATTTGGTCGGTATGGTTTTCGACAGCGGGTCGTATCTCTTCTTTTTCCATCCCGAAACGAGGTCATAGTTATCATCCGTTATCATTCTGTAAAATTCGGGGATTTCGTCGGGACTGTCCTGCAAGTCGGCATCCATCGTGATGACGATATCGCCCTGCGCCCGCTGAAAACCGCAGTACAAAGCCGGCGATTTTCCGTAGTTACGCCTGAATTTTATACCTTTTACGCGAAGCGACTTTCGTGCCAGTTGTTCAATGATTTCCCACGAATCGTCCGTACTGCCGTCGTTTATATATAATACCTCATAGCTGAAGTGATTTTCTTCCATTACCCGTTCAATCCAAGCATGTAATTCGAGAAGCGATTCAGCCTCGTTATATAGAGGTATGACTACTGAAATATCCATTATCCAGAAATAAATTAACGCACAAAGATATAAAAAGTATCATGGATACTGCATTTTTTTGTCGGATAAAAATAATATTGTACCTTTACCTCAATTTTAACTTTAACAAAAAAAGCAATCATCATGAGGAAAAAAGTATTAGTATTATTTGCAGCATTTTTGCTTGCAATCGGTTCAACAACAGTTTCTGCACAAAACAACACATTAACGGCAGAAGAAAAAAGAGATGGCTGGGTTCTCTTGTTCGATGGAAAGAATTTTGACGGATGGCGCAAATGTAATTCGTCCGAGATGGCAGCGAACTGGTCTATCCACGAGGATGCCATGAAAGTATCCCGCGGCGCACAAGCCGGACGCGGACAAGGGGGAGATATTTTGTTCGGGAAGAAGAAATACGGTAATTTCGAACTGTCGCTCGAATGGAAAATCGAAAAGGAAGGCAATTCCGGTATTTTTTACTACGTGGTAGAATATCCCGAAAAGCCTATTTATTATGCAGCGCCGGAGGTGCAAGTGCTGGATAACTGGAATGCAGGCGACAACAGATTGACAAATCATTTGGCCGGTTCGCTTTACGACTTGCTTCCCGCCCTGCCGCAAAATGCCAAACCGGCAGGCGAATGGAATACGATTGTCATCTGTGTGAAAGACGGGAAAGCTACCCATGTACAAAACGGCGTAAAAGTAGTAGAATATACGCTTTGGACGCCCGAATGGTATGCGCTTGTTGCCAAAAGTAAGTTTAAGGACTGGCCGGGGTTCAAAGAAGGGCCTGCAAAAGAAGGATATATCGGATTACAGGATCATGGATACGATTGCTGGTTCAGAAACATAAAGATTCGCGAACTGAAGTAAACGAAAAAACAGTACGGCCGGACGCGCCGTACTGTTTTTTTTCGATGCAAGGCTTTACCGGTGAGTCCGGTAAAGCCTTGCGTTTAGTTAAAAAACACTCGTATCCACCCGACAAAAAACACAATAGCGACGAAAAGGCGTCCGCTATTGTCGTAAAGTCAGGCGACTTCGGCGTAAAGTCGGGCGAATATTACGCAAACAGACATGTACGCTTGGCGACAATCCTGCCGATTAATAATCGGAGGACAAGAATCGCCGTGATCACCTCACTGTCGGACATGGCGAATTTGCGATTCCTGCTTGAAAGATGCTGTTAATTACAGATTTTTCCCGTGGCAATTCTTGTACTTCTTGCCGCTCCCGCAGGGACACAGTTCATTGCGCCCTACACGTTTTTCAGCGCGGACAGGTTCTGTACGTTGCGGCTGCTGCGGGCCTGTCGGAGGATTGGGCAGCAGCGTATTGCCGTTACCTCTTCTTCTTTCGGAACCGAACTGGCTTTTTTCCGTACGGTAGCGATTCATGTCGTGACGCTTTTCGGGGACTGCTTGACGTACCTGTACATCTTCGCGTACGGGAATCTGTCCGCGCATCAGGGTGGATACGGTCTTTTTGTTCATCTCTTCCACCATGGTTTTGAACAGATTGTACGATTCAAGTTTGTAAATGAGCAACGGATCCTTATTTTCGTAGCTTGCGTTTTGTACCGAATGGCGCAATTCGTCCATTTCGCGCAGGTGTTCTTTCCAGGCTTCGTCGATGGTATACAGTGTGATGGATTTCTGGAACGATTTTGTAATCGCCTTGGACTGCGTTTCGTAGGCTTCTTTCAGGTTGCACGAGATGTTGTATACCCGCTTACCGTCGGTGATTGGGATCAGAATATTTTCATATCTGGAACCTTCATTTTCATAAACCTGATTAATAATCGGTTGTGCTACCTGTGCCATTCGCTCCTGACGACGTTTGTATTGCTTCAATACTTCTTCAAACAGTGCTTCGGTTAATTGGGTCGCTTTCATTCCATTGAAAACGTCCGCTGCAAAGGGACATTCTATTGCCAATGTGCGGAACAATTCCATTTTGAAGTCTTCGTAACCGCCTCCTCCTCCATCTGCATATTGTTCTGCCAGTGCGGAGGTCGAATCGTAGAGGGTATTCATCACGTCCAGACCGATGCGTTCGCCCATCAAGGCATGTCGGCGACGGGTATAAATCACGTTTCTTTGCGAGTTCATGACGTCGTCGTATTCGAGCAGGCGTTTGCGTATACCGAAATTGTTTTCTTCCACTTTTTTCTGCGCACGTTCTACGGATTTATCCAGCATATTGTGTTCCAGCACTTCGCCTTCTTTAAACCCTAATCTGTCCATCAGTCCGGCAATCCGCTCGGATGCGAAAAGACGCATCAGGTCGTCTTCGAGCGAGACGAAAAATACGGATGTGCCCGGGTCGCCCTGACGACCGGCGCGACCTCGTAGCTGCCTGTCTACACGACGACTTTCGTGGCGTTCGGTACCGATAATGGCCAGCCCGCCTGCTTTTTTTACCGCCGGCGAAAGTTTGATGTCGGTACCACGCCCTGCCATGTTTGTGGCAATAGTGACTGTTCCGGTCTGGCCTGCCTGCGCCACAATATCGGCTTCGCGCTGGTGCAGTTTGGCATTCAGCACGTTATGTTTTATCTTCCGCATGTTCAACATTCTGCTCAGCAGTTCGGATATTTCAACCGAGGTGGTACCTACCAGTACAGGCCGGCCTTTTTCAATCAGTTGACTGATTTCCTCAATGACGGCGTTATATTTTTCGCGTTTCGTCTTGTATATGCGGTCATTCATGTCGGTACGCGCAATCGGACGGTTGGTCGGAATCACAATCACATCCAGCTTATAAATGTTCCAGAACTCGGCGGCTTCCGTTTCGGCTGTACCGGTCATGCCTGCAAGTTTATGATACATACGGAAATAGTTTTGCAGCGTAATCGTGGCAAACGTTTGCGTAGCGGCTTCTACCTTCACGCGCTCTTTGGCTTCGATGGCCTGATGCAATCCGTCGGAATAGCGACGGCCTTCCATGATACGGCCTGTCTGCTCGTCGACAATCTTCACCTGTCCCTCAATCACAACGTACTCATCGTCGCGTTCAAACAAGGTGTAGGCTTTCAGTAACTGATTGATGGTGTGGACACGTTCGCTCTTAATCGAATAATTCGTCAGCAGTTCATCTTTTATGACCTGTTTTTCCTCCTCCGAATTGCTTTTGCCGTCAACTTGCGACAGTTCGGAAGCAATGTCGGGAAGAACGAAAAAGGCCGGGTCGTCCGATTTTCCCGTCAGCAAATCTATTCCTTTATCTGTCAGCTCGATGCTGTTATTTTTTTCGTCGATAACGAAATAAAGCTCGTCGGTAACAAGATGCATGTTTCGCATATTGTCCTGCATGTAAAACTCTTCCGTTTTCAACATGCGGGTTTTGACACCTTGCTCACTCAAAAATTTGATTAATGCCTTGTTACGCGGCAACCCCTTGAATGAACGGTAAAGCAACAGCGAACCTTCTTCCTGCACTTTGTTGTCGGAACTTGTCATTTTCGCTTTGGCTTCGGTCAGCAGTCTGGTGCACAAATTTTTCTGTGCATTAACCACTACTTCGACGTTTGAACGGAATTGTTCGAACAATTGTTCTTCTCCTTTCTCCACAGAGCCTGAGATAATCAAAGGCGTACGCGCATCGTCAATCAGGACGGAGTCAACCTCATCTACAATGGCGTAATTATGTTTGCGCTGCACAAGATCGTCCGGTCTGACAGCCATGTTGTCGCGCAAGTAGTCGAATCCGAACTCATTATTCGTCCCAAACGTAATATCGGCGTTATAGGCCTTGCGGCGGCTGTCCGAATTAGGTTGATGCCTGTCGATACAGTCTACCGACAATCCGTGAAACATATATAAGGGTCCCATCCATTCGGAGTCGCGCCTTGAAAGATAATCGTTAACCGTCACGAGGTGTACGCCATTGCCCGTAAGTGCATTCAGGAATACGGGCAAGGTTGCTACGAGCGTTTTGCCTTCGCCTGTGGCCATTTCGGCAATCTTGCCTTTGTGCAGTGCGACGCCGCCTATCAATTGCACGTCGTAATGCACCATGTCCCAAGTCGTTTCATTTCCGCCTGCCATCCAGTGATTAAAATAAACGGCCTTGTCATCTTCGATTTCGAGAAAATCGTGTTTGGCTGCGAGGCCGCGGTCGAAATCGTTTGCCGTAACGACTATTTTCTCGTTTTCGGTAAATCTCCGCGCCGTATCTTTCATGACGGCAAATGCTTGGGGCAGAATTTCGTCGAGGACAACTTCGAATTTTTCGGTGATTTTACTTTCTATTTTGTCCACCTCTGCCCAAATGGCTTCGCGTTCTTCCAATTCCTTGTCGTCGATATTTTTACGCAGTTCCTCAATACTCCGGCGTTCCTCTTTCACACTGTCGGTTACGTATGTCCTGAGTTCCTGCGCCTTGGCACGAAGTTCATCATTCGTAAGCATCTTGACGGAAGGATATATTTCCGTTATCTTTTTTACGTAAGGCAGAATTTCCTTTAAATCGCGTTCGGATTTGTTCCCGAACAGTTTTGTCAGTATATTATTAAATCCCATGATTTTAAGTTATTGTTTTGTTTATAATGTTTGAAAAAAGCGAGTCGATTATTTTACTGTGCCGATCTCGTACAGCGGTATACGGTTACAAGCATTCGGCGGGCGTATGCGCAGGACATGCGTTACGGTAGACGCCACTTCCGTGGCTTTCACTTCGCGGTAGATACGTTGCGGTTTGATGCCGTTTCCCATGAAGATAAGCGGGGTCTGCACGGCATTGTTACGTGTATGTTTCACTTTTTCACCAAGTCGTTCATTATTGACGACCCATCCGGGTTGGAGACTGATAATCAGGTCGCCGCGTCCGATATGATAGGTGCCGCGCTGAAAATCTTCCATCCCTTCGTTCCATGCGCCCGAACGGAGCGTCATGTCGGTAGTCACGCGCGCCACTCCGCTAAATTCCGACAGAAAATCGGCCGCTTTCTGCTGGAATGCGGCCAAATCAAGTTTTTCGCTTTCTATTGCCTTGCGATCGAGATATATCTGGTTGTTGTAAAAACCGTTGACCCAGTTTTTTTGTCCGTAAAGCGCCATCAGATACATGTTCAGCAACGCCGTACAGCGTTTGGGATAAAATTCGCCGTTGCCCAGTTGCATTCCTTGGGGATATTCTTCTTCGCTTTGAAAATACCCCGTACCGGTAAAGACAATGAGTGTATTTTTCAACCCTACTTTCCGGTCAATAACGGTCAGCAATTCGGCAATATCTTTGTCCAACCGGACGTAAGCATCCTGAATTTCAGCCGTATATTCGTTTGCCTTATTGCCGGAAAAGTTACCGGCATAATACGTGACGGCAAGCATGTCGGGACAGGGGCGCGTACCGAAGGCGCCGTATTCCAGAAACTGAAACACAAGTCGATTTACTTCTTTATTACCGAAAGGCGACGTCTTGATACGCGGAAAGCAATCCTGCGTTTTCGGTTTGAAAGTATAATTAAACGGCGATTTCTCCTGTACGTAAGGCAGCGTCCCGTATCTGTCGGGCGAAAGAGCCGGTTGCCAGGTCATGTTGCTCATCCTGACCGTCAGAGATTCCTGCCCGTTGTTATATTTTTCGACATACCACGGCACACTTTTATAATAAGTAGTGGTTGCCCATTTCCCGTTGGAGTTGTCTATCCAGAAAGCGCCGTTGGCTGCATGTCCGGCCGAGATGATGGCGCTCTCGGCGTCGAGAGCAATGGCGTAAACTTCGCTGCGACCTTTGGATGCGATTTTCAGTTCGTCGCCTATGGTGGAAGCCAGCAGGTTTTTGGGCGAATAATTATCGCGTGTGAAATTTCCCAGGTAATCCGGGTCGTGCAGCGACGATACTTCTTTCAGCGTTTCGAAATTGTATACCATCCGGCCTGTAATGCCATGTGCACATGGATTGGCGCCGGTAAACAGCGTGGCAAGCGCACTGGCCTGATCTGCATTGGGAAATTCAAATGCCACGTGAGGATAAACAAGACCTTCATTTATAAGTCGTTTAAAGCCGTATTCATCAAACATGTGGTAAAAGTATTCCAGATAATCACCCCGCAACTGGTCTACGGTTATGCAAACCACTAATTTAGGAGTTTGCTGCTGCGCTTGCAGGTGAGTAACGGCCAAAACGGCAATCAGGGAAGATATAAATCTTTTCATCGGATGTTTTCTTTTATTCTTGTCCAACCATATCCCGAACGTAGCAGTAAACTTGCTATCAGCGGAATAAAAGCCATATTCAGATGTTGCGGAATGAAAATCCAGACTGCCGACATCAGAAAAAGCGCCGCAAAGTTAACGAAATGGTAATAGAGTGCGGCTTTGTTAAGCTTTTTTACGGCAAAGAATATTACGCCCGCAAGGTGAAGCGGATGTAGCCAGAAGACGGAAATGTTAGGCCATATACCGCGGTGCACCGATATGAAACAAAGGAAAAAGAGCACACAACCGGCAAGTCCGGCAAGCATAAACAGCATAATATCAAACCACAAGTAATACTTTCGCGTCAGCCGTTCCGCCAGCGTCAACCCTGCTGCAAGGACGAAAACAAGGCAACCGCACAGCCACGGCGTAACCCGGTTGCCGTGTGCAGGCTCGTCGTCCGCAACAGATTCCACAACGACGCCCGAAACGGAAACCAAAGGTTGCCGCGTGCCGTCGTCACGGACAATCCGTGCGCGAGCAAAGGCATTTTTTACGTTTTCGGGCAAGAAAAACGACGCATTCCGGGTCATCACCTCATCGGCAGGCATACCCAGCACCAAATCGCATCCGAACGTGAGCCACGGATTGTTTCGCGTACACTCGTTAATCGCGTCACGGTATGTGCGGTTTTCCGTATATTTCTCATATTCGATGTGCCCGTCGACAGTGCGTGCGATCAGCACGGCGGCGCGCGTGGAGCAGTTATCGTAAAAAAAACTGTAACGGTATGTGCGGTTTTCGGGCAGTGCATTTACGGCCAGAGCCTGCCACAGTACATTCTTTTCGCGAGGACGAAGATTCAGCGTCTGTTCGTACACTTCGCTTCCGCGCATCCGGTAATCAATTATAAACGCTTCATATTTGCATACGCCGAGTATATAATCCGTTTCCCCTTTGGTGAAGCGGTAGATAAAATTCGGTTTCGTGAAGTCGAAAATGCCGTAGTTGAAAACGAGGTCAAGCCCCGTCGTATCGCGAACACGTATGGCCGTATGGCCGTATAAAGTATAGACGGCTTCGTCGCTCGGCGAGCAGGTGAGTAAACTGATTTGCGCTTCGTCGCTCAACAGGTTCTGCGCCTGCGACGAAAGGCTTAAAACCGAAAACAAGATGACTAAAGCCTTTTTCCTTACCGGAAATTTTTTCCCGAACCGAATCTTTTTGAAAGCTGACATTTGCCCGTAGTTTATATTAATTGACTTGCACGCACAAAGGTATGAAAACTTTCCCGGATATGTCTTTCGTTAGAAAAAGTTGACTCCTCAAAGAGTTAACTATGATTTCCGCACTCATTACTTATAATTTTCTGTCTGAAAAACCTTCAATGTTTAACCCCAAGACAGAGTCCTATACCTTTCAGAGACTTGATTTCTACCATATCGTCGTCCGAAAAGTATTTGCGCAATCTGCTTGTAAAGACATCCAGCCTTCGGGAAGTGAAAAAATCGGCCGTTCCCCATATCTGCATGAGTATGTGTTCACGTTCCACCACGCAACCCCTGTCTTGACACAGCAGTTTCAAAATCGCAGCCTCTTTCACCGTAAGCCGGTATTCACGTACTTCGTTTTTCAGGCTGTAATTTTTGCAATCGAACGTATATGTCCCTATTCCGTACATTTCCGGCCTGCATTTGCTCAATCCGTCTTTTTTCAGACTTATAAGGGAACGAATATGACAATCCAGTTCGCTCGGTACGAACGGCTTTTTCACATACAGGTCTGCGCCGGAACTGTATCCCTCGTCAACATTCGACGGTTTCACTTTCGCTGTAGCAAAAATAATAGGTGTCTCCATGTCCGTAAGGCGGATTTTTTTCACCATCTCATATCCGTTCATTTCGTCCATTTCAATATCCGCCACGATAATGTCCGGTTTGCGCGACGCCACCATGCTCAGGCCATGCAGTCCGTTCGACGCCGTGATCACTTCATAACCGCCTATAATTTTTTCCAGGCTGCTTTTAATAATATAACTCAGGTTGGCATCGTCTTCAACTAAAAGTAAACATATCATAATCATGGATTTAATAGTAAACCAATCGTCAATTCGGTAAAAACATTCTGTTCGCTGTCTACCAGGATGTAACCCTTTTGTGCCTTCACAACCTGATATACGAAATTGAGACCCAGACCGTGACCGGAAACGGACACGTTCGTGCCACGTTCAAATTTACGGAAAATGCGTTTCATGTCTTCTTTTGATATTCCGATTCCGTTGTCTCGTATTTTCAACTCCATGTACTGTCCCTGCTCGGACGTGGATATCATGATTTCCACCTGTTCACAGGAATATTTTATGGAATTGTCTATCAGGTTGTCAAGTATTTCGCACAAATATTCCTTGTCCGTATAAAACAGGTGCGTATGGCCGTATTTCGTGGAAAATGTGACCTTTTTGGCTGTTCTTGTTTTAAATTTATCCGCAATCTCGCAGATTACATCCGGTATATTGACTTCCTGAATATTGAACTTGATGCGTTTCTGTTCAAATTTGGCAATTGTCAGCGCCCTGTTTAACAAAACCAGTAGACGGGCAGTTTCCTCATTCAAAATGCGATAGTAATTTGCCTTCAACGTCGGCTTGTCTTCAACCGTTCCGTCGTGCAGTGCGTTGCCAATCATCGAAATGGCGCTGACGGGCGTTTTCATGTCATGAATCATTGCATAGGTGAAATCCTGTCGGATTCTTGCAATTTGGCGCCGGAGGATAATAATCCGCATTTGCCGGATAATACAGTAAACGATAAACATGGTGAAAATCAACGAACATAACAGAAGCAGCCACATCTTCATCAAAACTTTCCTGTAGGGATTGACAACGGTGGCCTGTACCCCTTCCGACAGATTCAACAAAGCAGGCACGATATGTGTTTTGAATTCCTTGCGTGTTTTAAGGACAAACGTGGTGTCGCGGTCAAACACCGATTCGCTGTTATAGTATGTCGTATCCGTCTTTATCACTGCAATTGAAAACGAAAGGTCATGTATGTTCATCTTTGCCAGTTCGGATACGTAAATGCTGTCCAGTTTTTTTAAATCCCTCGGATTGTCGAAGCGATTCATTAAATCATTGAGTCCCAAAATCCCCCCTATCACATTGCCGTTTCTGTTTGAAGGCACTGTCGTGCCGGACGGTATATGCGCCGTTTTGGCCCTTGCAAGCAGTTCTTTTTCTACCGCAACTTTAAAACAGGCGTCAATATTCATATACAGATCATTTTCCAGCACCTTATAGGTCGTATAAAACCAGACATACTGCAATACGAAAACAATCACTATTGCAATTATCGATATATATATGTAATATTTTTCATTCATTTTATATCCATGTTGCTTTTTTTCCTTGCAAAGTTAAAGCAATATATTGGAAAACGATAACTCATTGCTGTTTTTTTCAGGTAGAATGAAGATAAATATATGCACGATTTGCCAACCGGAAAAATATAGCATTTCGTTAACAATCATATCGCCATTTTTTAACCTGTTGTCATGCAAAAACACATTTTCTTTGCAGTGTAATTTTAAATATTGTACGTCATGAACAAAAAGATTGAAATTGAAGAGATGGGAGCGCTTAGAGACAGAGAGGCGTTCGATGTGCTAAACTTGGAGCAGATGAGCAAAATCACCGGAGGAACGGAATACGTCTGGGTCTATATTGATGGTCAGTGGGTACTTGTGGCTGTCAACGAGCAAAACAAATAACAATTATTTAAGGATTAATTGATAATCCGCTAACGCAATAAATGAAAGACATATACTTTATTTGCACCGTGGATTGGAAACTGTCCGGATAATTGTTAAAGTCAAAACGAAACAACCTGCGCAGGGGGTGCCGTATTCATGTTTTATCCTCTATTTTGGTGAATATGGCTTGAATCATAAAAAAAAGAGACGATAGAAGAAGGCGAGTGTTCCCCATTTCTTTTATCGTATTTTGGAAGGAACATTGTTTTTATCCATAAATAAGTAATCGCATTATGGAAAAAAAATTCATTTCGTTAGAAAAAGCCCAGTTTATTATAGATGGGCTTGAGATCATTGGTGATGAGCTTTTTGAGCTTAAAGGTGGAGTTGCCGCAGATGGAGGCGGCAGAGGTTGTGGCTGTGAATGTAATGGCGGTGGCGGTTGCGGCTGTGGTTGTAATGGCGGTAGCGGTTGCGGCTGTGGTTGTGGCTGTTGATAATGTATGAAGCTGCCTAAAGAGTTTTTTAAGTTGACTTTTGAAGATGAATTCAAATGTTCCAATTTTTGTAAGCGACGAATAAATCTTCTTTGGGCAGCCTCTTTTTATAGAACTTAAAAACTATCAACAATATAAAATAAGACATGAAGACAAGTAAATATAATATATATGTCAAGACACATAAAGGATATATATGCTTTAATACTTTCTCTAACTCTTTCGTCTTGCTGCCTCCTCAATTATATTCCTTAATCTCGGATAAATTGTATTCAGATATAAATACAAAACAACTTGAGATATTAAAGAATAATCATATTTTAATAGAAGATGAGGAGAATGAATGGAAGATTCTGATGGAAGAACATGAGGACGCGCTGTCAGACAATTCATTGTTCGAATTGACTTTATTGCCTTCTCTGGATTGTAATTTGCGCTGCTGGTATTGTTTTGAAACTCATATAAAAAACAGTAGAATTGATAATATTGCACAAGAATCTATTTTAAGATTTATTGAAAATGTTTGTGCCCGAAACGAATTAAAAAAAATCAAAATCGAGCTTTTTGGAGGAGAACCTTTGCTTTATTTTGAAGAAGAATTATTTCCTTTGCTAAATAAGATTAAATTGTTATCTGAAAAATCAGGTAAACAGGTTGAATATTTTTTTATAACAAACGCAACATGTATTAATGAAAAACATTTGTCGCTGTTTAAGTTGCTTAATGCAAATTTTCAGATTTCAATTGACGGATACAGGGAAAAACATAACTCAATAAAAAAAATGCATGATCGAAGTGTTGATACATATGGTAAAGTAATAGATGTGATACACATGTTAACCAGTTATTATGACACCTATATTAACTTAAGGATAAACTATGATAATAATACGCTTGCACATATTGAAGAGGTAATAAAGGATATTATTGACATTGACCCTAAAAAACTGAGTATTCATTTAGAAAAAGTCTGGCAATTAACAGGCGATGATAAAAAAGATGTGCGTATAAAAGATGTCATTAAAATGATAATGGCAAATGGATTTAAAGTCTCCTATATGAATTTTTCAAGACGAAGTGTATCCTGTAAGGCAAGCAAGCAAAATCAAGCCGTTATTTCTTATAATGGAGATATATATAAATGCAGCGGGAGAGATTTCAAAGAAAACATGAAAGAAGGAATACTTCAGCCTGATGGAACTATAAAATGGGACAACATAAAGCTTTCACAAAGATTATCCATAAAAACCTGCGACAACGAGTACTGCATTAACTGCTCATTTTTACCCTTGTGCTGGGGGCCGTGTTCTCAAAAGTTACTGGAAACGCCTGATGATATTCTTCGATATTGTCAACTAAAGCACATGGATATGAGTCTGGATGACTACATAATATATCGTTTCAGCAACGAATTAATCAATTATAAATTATATGAAAACAGTATTTAGAGTATTATTATGTCTCGCACCGTCAATGACGGGCGTATGCCACGTCTTCGGTCAGTACACAATCGGCGGAAAGCTCGCGACGGAAACCGGCGAACCGGTCGCAGCCGTAGTTTCACTGTATGCTTCCGACACGCTGGTGAGCGCCACGATGTCGGATGCAAAAGGGGTGTTTGAATTTGGGGAGCATAAAAAGGGCAATTACCTGCTGACCGTCTCCGCAGTCGACTACCAGCCTGTGTCGGACAGCGTGGCGCTTTATTCCGGCCTGAACAGACGATACGTGCTCTATCCGGTCAGGGAGATCGGGCTGGAAGAGGTGACGGTCACGGCCGACAGAAGCCACATTGTCCGGCAGACGGCCAACGGCGCTGTTTTCCAACTCTCGGCTTCCGCCAGAAAGGCCGCCAACGCTTTCTCGGCGCTGAACGAAATCCCCACGCTCGTGGTCGACGAGACGAACCGGACGGTGAGGATGAACAGCGGCTCCGCGCCCCTCATCCTGATCAACGGCATACAGAGAGGGAACGGCCT
>JAISNP010000037.1 GCA_031276175.1 Tannerella sp. | reverse complement strand
GAATTGTTCATTTTATAAAACTTGAATCGTGTTTAGGGCGGCAAAAATACATTGTAAAAATGAATATTCATCTCAACGAACATAAATTCTCACATATAAAGCATTAAAAAAATCCAACGGCCGGAACAGGCAGAACGGAAAATAAACGGGGCGTTTACGAGGTTGCATTTTGCGCATCCGGCGCACTTCGCCGGCCTTCCGGGGAAGTTCGCCGGCCCTCCCCGGAAGTTCCGAGGACTTCCCCGGAAGTTCGCCGGCCTTCCCCGGAAGTTCCGAGGACTTCCTCGAAAGTTCGCCGGCCTTCCCCGGAAGTTCCGAGGACTTCCTCGGAAGTTCGCCAGCCTTCCCCGGAAGTTCCGAGGACTTCCCCGGAAGTTCGCCAGCCTTCCTCGGAAGTTCGCCAGCCTTCCTCGAAACTTCGCCGGACTTCCCCGGAAAGAGGAAAATGCCTTCGGCGTTGAAATGTCATCGGGTTAAGATAAGCCTTGTTTCGCAAAAAACGCATATATTTGTTTCCGGCAGTAATGAAAGACTGTCCGGTCGGATAAAAACACTGTGTTATATGGAAAAAATGATTATTTATCAGGTACTCCCGCGCATATTCGGAAACCGGGAGAAAACGCGGCGGAAAAACGGAAGTATTGCCGAAAACGGTACGGGCAAATTTTCCGCCTTCACCCCGAATGTACTGGCCGAAATCAGGAAAAGCGGCTTCACGCACATATGGTATACGGGCGTCATCGAACATGCCACGCAGACGGACTATACGGCATACGGTATAGCCCGCGATCACAGCGCCGTGGTCAAGGGGAAGGCCGGCTCGCCATACGCCGTCAAGGATTATTACGACGTGGATCCCGACCTTGCCGACCATGTGCCCGGACGGATGATGGAGTTCGAAGCGCTCGTCCGCCGCACGCACGATGCGGGGATGAAGGTGATCATCGACTTCGTGGCCAACCACGTGGCGCGCCGGTATTATTCGGATGCCAAACCGGTGACCGTCCGTAATCTGGGCGAGCAGGACGATGTGTTCAAAGACTTCGATCCGGGGAACAATTTTTATTACCTGCCGGGGCAGACGCTCGTGCTGCATTTCGGCGCCGAGCAGGAAGATTTTGAATACAGCGAATTTCCTGCCCGTGCGACGGGCAACGATTGCTTCTCGCCCTTCCCCGGACGCAACGACTGGTACGAAACGATCAAGCTGAACTACGGGGTCGACTGCCTGCGCGGAGGGAAATGCCATTTCGACCCCATCCCCGACACGTGGCTGAAGATGCTGGACATCCTGCGCTTCTGGGCAGGGAAGGGCGTCGACGGCTTCCGTTGCGACATGGCGGAAATGGCGCCCGTCGAGTTTTGGAACTGGGCGATTCAACGGGTGAAGGCGGAACGGGACGTCTGTTTCATCGCGGAGGTCTACAATCCTTCCCTGTACAGGAAATACATCCGCGAAGGGCTTTTCGATTACCTGTATGACAAGGTGGGGCTTTACGACACGCTGCGCGACGTGATTTGCGGCAGGAAACGGGCGGATGAAATTACGCGGCGCCGGCAGGAAGTCGAGGACATCCACCCGCACATGCTCGCTTTCCTCGAAAACCACGACGAGCAGCGCATCGCCTCCGCCTTCTTTGCCGGATATGCGCAGGCCGGGTTTCCGGGCATGATCGTCGCCGCCACGCTGGGCGTCAATCCCGTGATGCTTTACTACGGTCAGGAGCTGGGCGAACCGGGGATGGATGACGAAGGCTTCAGCGGATGCGACGGGCGGACGACGATTTTTGACTACTGGAGCCTCGAACGCCTGCAAAACCGGTTCGGCGACGGACGTTTCGACGACAGCCTGCTCACCGAAGAACAGAAAGCGCTGCACCGCGCGTATGCCCAACTGCTGCGCATCGCGGGCAGCGAGCCGGCCATCTGCCGCGGAGCGTTTTTCGACCTCATGTATGCAAACGCGCACAACCCGTGCTTCAACAGGCAATACATTTACGCCTGCCTGCGGAAATATTGCAGCGACGTGGCGCTCATCGTCGTAAACTTCGAGCGCACGGCGCAAACCGTTCGCGTACGTATCCCGCCCGAAGCATTCACCGCGCTCCGCTTTGCGGACAACCGGGCGGCCGTGCTCACCGACTTGTTTACCGGTCGGCAAACGGTCGGTACCCTTACGGCCGCATGTCCGTTCGAAGTCTCCGTCCCCGCCCATTCGGGGATGCTGCTCCGCTTCGAATACGACAGCCTCGAAGACGACCGCCCCGAACCGGAAACCCGCAGCGCCTTGCACGACGAACGCCCCTACCTCTCAAGCAATTTTTTGTAGCGCACAAAAGTGCGGATAATACGGTGCGGAAAAGTTTTTAATACAATCGGGACAAAAAATCAATAAGTTTTGTACTTTTGCCGCATCTTTAAAAATATATCTTGATGAGTATACATACCCCTTTTCTGGTTTTTGCGGGAACGAACAGCCTTTATCTGGCGGAAAAAATTTGTATTTCCCTGCAATGTCCCTTAGGTCAAATGAACATACAGCGGTTTGCCGACGGCGAATTTTCCGTTTCGTATGAAGAATCCATACGTGGGAAAGATGTTTTCCTCGTACAGTCCACTTTCCCCAATTCCGATAATCTGATGGAGTTGCTGCTGATGGTCGACGCGGCCAAAAGGGCATCGGCACATTCCATCATCGCCGTCATTCCCTATTTCGGCTGGGCGCGTCAGGACAGGAAAGACAAGCCGCGCGTGGCTATCGGGGCGAAACTGATTGCCGACCTGCTGGGCGTGGCAGGGATAAACCGGCTTATCACGATGGATTTACATGCCGACCAGATACAGGGCTTTTTCGACGTGCCGGTCGATCATTTATATGCTTCGACCGTCTTTCTCGAATTTATCCGCTCGACTTTCGAGATCGACAACCTCGTGATGGCTACGCCGGACGTGGGAGGGACGAAACGTGTCAGCAGCTATGCCAAACACCTCGAACTGCCGATGGTGATATGCCACAAGACGCGCCGGCGCGCCAACGAAGTGGCCGACATACGGATTATCGGAGACGTAAGAGGGAAAGACGTATTGCTCGTGGACGACATCGTCGATACGGCAGGCACCATCACCAAAGCAGCCGACCTGATGCTGAACGAGGGCGGCGCCAGGTCCGTCCGGGCGATGGCCAGCCATGCCGTCATGTCCGACCCCGCTACGACGCTTGTCGACCGGTCGGGACTTTCGGAAATCATCTTTACGGATTCCATCCCCTATACCAAAAAAAGCGAAAAGGTGACGATTCTCTCCATCGCCCCCATGTTTGCCGAAGCCATTCGCCGCGTATGCCACGACGAATCCATCAGCTCGCTTTATACTATAAAATGAAGGCGTGCAATCGAACCGTTTAATTCAAAACAGTAAATCACATAAATCATGTCATTAAAATTCATTACCGCCGAAGAAGCCGCATCCTGCGTCCGCCATAACGACAATGTGGGCTTCAGCGGTTTTACGCCTTCGGGATGTCCGAAGGTCATTCCTTCGGCCATTGCAAAACGTGCCGAAGAGGAACATGCGAAAGGAAATCCGTTTCTGATCGGCATGTTTACCGGCGCATCGACGGGCGACAGTCTGGACGGCGCGCTTTCGCGTGCAAAGGCAGTGAAATTCCGCACCCCCTACCAGTCCAACAAAGACATGCGCGCCCTGCTGAATGCACGGGAAGCAGCGTATTTCGACCTCCACCTGTCGGAACTGGCGCAAAACCTGCGCTACGGATTCCTGGGGAAAGTGAACGTGGCCGTCATCGAAGCGGCCGACGTGTCGGAAGACGGCGAAATCGTGCTGACCGACGGGGCAGGCATCTCGCCGACTATTTGCCGCCTGGCAGACATTATCCTCATTGAACTGAACCATTATCACCCGAAAGAAATCAGGGGGATGCACGACATTTACGAGCCGGCAGACCCGCCGCTGCGCAGGGAAATACCCGTCTATACGCCGTCGGACCGCATCGGCTCGCCCGTAGTCAAGGTAGATCCGGCCAAAATCAGGGGAATTGTAGAAACGAACCTCCCGACGGAAAGCGGCAAGTTTGCTTCGCTGGACGAAGTCACGCTGGCCATAGGCCGCAACGTGGCCTGTTTCCTTGTCGGCGAAATGAAGGCCGGCCGCATTCCGCCCGCGTTCCTTCCGCTCCAGAGCGGCGTGGGCAACGTGGCCAATGCCGTACTCGGCGCAATGGGCGAAAACCGGGACGTGCCGGCGTTCAACGTCTACACCGAAGTCATACAGGACGCCGTCATCAAGCTGATGAAGGAAGGGCGCATCAAGTTCGCGAGCGGCTGTTCGCTGAGCGTAAGCGAAAACGTGCTGAAGGAAATCTATGCCGACCTCGCCTTCTTCAAAAGCAAAATCCTTCTCCGTCCGCAGGAGATTTCGAACAATCCCGAAGTGGCGCGCCGCATGGGGCTGATAGCCATCAACACGGCGCTTGAGGCGGACATCTTCGGCAACATCAACTCGACGCACGTATCCGGCACGCGGATGATGAACGGGCTGGGCGGTTCGGGCGACTTTACGCGCGCGGCATACCTCTCCATCTTCACCACGCCTTCCACGGCCAAAGACGGTAAAATAAGCGCCTTCGTGCCGATGGTGTCGCACCTTGACCATAGCGAACATTCGGTGAAAGTCATCGTCACCGAATACGGGGTGGCCGATCTGCGCGGGAAATCGCCCGTACAGCGCGCGCGGGAAATCATCGACAAGTGCGTGCATCCCGACTACCGCCCCCTGCTGAACGACTGTCTGCACATGGGCGTCAAAGGGCATACGCCGCAAAACCTGAAAGCCTGCTTTGCCTTCCATCACGAACTGGCGGCAAGCGGCGACATGCACAATGTAGACTGGAATGTGTACAATCGTTGAAAGGCTCCTTTTCATTCCGTTCCTGACCGGCATTTTTTGCCTGCCCGCCCCGGCGCAGGAAGTCAAAATACATTCGCATAACGACTATAACCGCAGTTCGCCGTTCTACCAAGCACATGCCTGCCGGGCGGCATCGGTCGAGGCCGATATTTTTGCGACGGACAAGGCGGGAGAACTTCTGGTTGCGCACGACAGGAAAGACCTGCCCGAAGCGCCGACGCTGGACGAAGCCTATATCCTCCCTCTGGTACGCCTCTACCGGCAAAACGACGGCAGGGCATGGCCGCAGTCCGACCGCACGCTCGTGCTGCTGGTCGACCTGAAGACGCCGGCGCGTCCGACGCTCGACAGGCTTGCAGCCAAACTGCAAGCCCACCCCGGAGTCTTCGACCCGCAGGTCAATCCCCTTGCCGTGCGGGTTGTCGTTTCGGGAAACGTGCCCGATACCGCGACGTTTGATTCCTGGCCGGCGTTTATCTTTTTCGACGGTTCGCGGACGGACTATACTCCCCGGCAACTGGAAAGGATATATATGATAAGCCTCAACCTGCGCAATTACACGGCGTGGAACGGCGAGGGAAGCATGGCCGGAGATGAACTCCGCAAGGTGGTACGCATGATTGAGGCCGTACATGCGCTGGGCAAACCGATTCGCTTCTGGGGAACGCCCGACAGCCCGACGGCATGGGAAACGTTTTACTCCCTCGGCGTAGACTATATCAATACCGACCGACCGGAAGCGTGCACGGCTTTCTTCCGCGATTTCTTAAAGGCTCATCCGCAGGACAGCCTGTCCGTGCCGCCTTCCGGGCGGTAACAGCCGCTTTACAAAAACAAGCTAATCAATCCGGGTTCGACATAAGAAGAGATGAAAAAGACCGGTTTTCCGGGCGCTTTTCGGATTGTCGCAGGTTTCCGGCGTATTGTTACGTCGTAAAAATTGCCTTTCGCCGTATCGTGTACGGACGCCACGAAGGTTCCGTTGGATGCCACGAAACCGCGCTTCGCCTGTACGGTGACTCAGAAGAGGCGGACGGTCAGTTTGCTGTCCGGAGTGACGATCATGTTCTCCACTTCGTAGGATACGGATTTGGGAGTCGGATCGGCGGGGAGCATCAGCAGTATGCTGCGGCCTGCGGGGAGTTCTATTTTTTGGGGATATTGCTCTGCGCCGTCGTCGGTGCGGCGGAGAAGAAAGGGGACGTCGGAAGTGTTGGCGATGTGCAGCAGGCGGTGATCGGGGGTAGTATGGTGGGGCGGAGCGATCCGGACGGAGGCTTGGAAGAATTTTTCCAGCCATTCGGCCCTACCCATCAGCGTGTGATAGAAATACAGGAGAGTGCGGCCGGCAAAGAGAGCTTCGCGGAGGGCTTCTTCGGTGCGCTCCCGGGCAAGGACGAGGGTCATCGGACGGAAGGGCGCGGCGGCGAAGTCGTACAGGCGTTCGGTGACGTCGTG
>JAISNP010000033.1 GCA_031276175.1 Tannerella sp. | reverse complement strand
TCGCCGTCGATGTGAATCGGTCTGCGGAGGCGGACGGTGACGCGGACGAGTTGGGCGCCGGCATTCCATCCGCCGCCGCGCGTGACGATTTCGTAGCCCGAATCCGCGCCTTTGGGGTTGGTTTGCGGGGTGCCGGCGTAGCGGTCGAACTTGTCGGCGGTCCATTCGCTTACGTTTCCGCACATGTCGTAGATGCCCAGTTCGTTTGGTTTTTTGGAGCCTTTGAGGTGTGTCTTGCCGCCCGAATTGTTGCCGTACCATGCGACGTCGTCGGCGTCGTTGCTGCCGCTGTACTTGCAGTTGCGGCTTGCGGCGCCTCCGCGTGCGGCATATTCCCACTCGGCTTCGGTGGGCAGGCGGTAGTTCATTCCGGTTTTTGCGTTCAGGCGGCGGATAAATTCCTGTACGTCGTGCCAGTTTACCTGCTCTACGGGCAGGTCGTCGACGACGCTTGCCCTGTTCCATTCCGCTTCGGTGGGGACGGCGTAGTTTGTCTTGGCGAGTGTGTTTACGCCGGTCATCAATGTTTTCATCGTTTCCCAGCTTGAGGGCGCGAGCGTGAAATGCGCGGGGTTATTGCCCATCACGGCTTCCCATTCCGACTGCGAGACTTCGTACAGGCCGATGTAGAAGTCGCTTACCGTCACCCGGTGTACGGGTTTTTCGTCGTCGGAGCAGTCTTTGTCGTGTTCGGAGACACATCCCATCGTAAAAGAGCCGCCTTTTACGAAAACCATCCTGATGTCGGGGGTCTGCGCCTTCAGGTCGAGCAGGCAGGCGCTTAGTATGAATAATATGGAGATATTTGCGAGTGTTTTCATCGTCGTTACGTTTTTATATTGTTGCGGATACGTTTATCTGGCGTTGCGTGCAAGGCGGAAGCCGAGATTGCTGCGGCGGTTGTCGGGATGGGCGTCGTCGCGGATCGAAATGCGTTGGGTGATGCTGTTCCAGCTGCCGCCGCGGAATATCCGGTCGGAGCCGGATGCGGCGCCTTTCGGGTCTACTTGCAGGTGGTTTTCGTATTGGCCGTACAGGTCGGCGCACCATTCCCATACGTTCCCGTTCATGTCGTAAATTCCCAGTTCGTTGGGGCGTTTTGTGCCTGTGGGATGCGTCCGGCCGTCGGAGTTGTGTCCGTACCACGCCACTTCCGTCAGCGTATTGCTGCCGCTGTATTTATAGCCGCGGCTTTCGGCGCCTCCGCGCGCGGCATATTCCCACTCGGCCTCGGTGGGCAGGCGATAGTTGCTGCCGGTCATTTCGTTGAGGCGGCGGATGAACTCATTTGCTTCGTGCCATGTGACGCCTTCCACGGGCAAAACCGCTTTTTCCCACTCCGCGCGGCTCGGGACGGCGTAGTGTGTCCCGTTGCGTGCGTTGATTCTTTTCATGTAAGCCGCCATGTCGTCCCAGCTCAGGGGATGGAAATAGGATGGGTTGCAGCCCATCACGGCTTCCCATTCCGACTGGGTGACTTCGTACTTGCCGATGTAGAAATCGTGCACCGTCACGTGGTGTACAGGCTTCTCGTCGCTGTGGCAATAACTTCCCTGTTCGGCGGTGCAGCCCATCATGAATGAGCCGCCCCGCACAAAGACCATTTCAATCTCAGGCGCCTGGGCGTGCGCCGCAAAAGGAGGAAGGAAGAATAGCAGCAGATAAAGGCCTCTCATCACCTTACTTGTAGCAGTAACTGCTTTTTTAACTGTTTTCATATTCACATACTCTAATCGTTCGTATACATATTCGGGTCAACAAAATATATACTTCATAAAGATTTAAGCCATCATACGGCATATCGGGGTTTCGGTATCCGAAATGCAGTTAATTTCTTAAACAGTGCGGTAAAAGTAAGGCTTTTACTTGTATGTCGCGCTATAAAAACAGATAAAAACAATGAAAATACATGGCCTGCCCTCGATTACCTGTCCGCAACGAAGTCGATCATCCGCAGGATGGCGCGCCGGCAGACGGGGCAGAACGGCGCCATGTCGCGCATCGTGCAGTGGTCTACGGGGCGGTAAATGCCTTCCGCCACATATCCGCCCCCTTCGAATACCCCGACCTTGTCGGTGTAGGGCGTTTCCGCAGGCGTCGGGACAGGGGTGTCCGGCGAGAGCATGTCCTGCCACTTGGAGGCGAAATCGACCAGCGTCGTGATGTTCGGTTCCCACGGTTCCAGCCGAAGGTTGTAGAAGTCGTTATAGGCTACTTCGGACTGGAAGTATTCGTCTGCCAGTCCGGCAAAGCTGTGGCCGAGTTCGTGCACAAATACGCGAATCGTAAGCGGGTTATCGGCCGTGCCGACGGCGTAGAAGTTGTACATGCCTCCTCCGCCGTAAATATCGGAATTGACCAGCACGAAGACGGCGTCGCAGGGCACATTCCATACGGCGTCGCGGATGGCTTTCATGTCGGGCGTCGTCAGGTAACGCGCAATGCCGAAGGTGTAAAAGCCTGCGTTGAGCGCCGTATTTTTGAATATGCCCTTGCCGGATACGTCTACGCCGGATTCTTCGGAAGGCAGATTGACGCCCCAGATATTGAAGTCGTCCTGCCGTGTGTCGTAGGGCGGCGTTTTAAATAATGCTTCGGCAAAGCGGGCGGCGTCTTTATTGAACTTTTTCATTTCGGCAGCGGTGTATCCTTCGGGGATAAAGACCAGATCGACTTTTCCGGCAGGGTCGCCGTTGTAGCGGATTTTTTGCGTTTTCAGGTTCTTCAGCGGGCTGCGGTCGATATAAATGCTTTCGGGGTCGACGTCCAGCCGCAGCAGCGGAGAAAAAAGGTTGGTGGAGCGGTCGCGCGCCGACAATTCCAGTACAATCGCTTTTTTAGGGTAGGGGATGGATATGCTGTTTGTCCACGACTGAGTTTCCGTTTTCGCCTGATCCGTGGTACGCCATTCTTCAAACAGGGTATTGAATCCTTTGGAATAAATCAGGCGCCCCGTTTCCCCGTCGAATGCTTTGATGTAGTATCCTCCGTATCCGAAGGTATCGACAAGATTTTTCACAGGGCCTCCCCATACCGGCTCTTCGCGCAGTTGCTGCAAGGCGGCCGATTGCGTGACGGCATTGCCGCTGAGCGCAAAGTCGAAACGCAGGCTCTTCGGCTCGAAGCAGGACTCGAAATCCGTTTGCGCCGAAACGCCCGCCGCACAAAAACAAAACATGACGGCCATCGCCCGGAGGCGTGACGAATGTATTTCCCAAAACCTCATCTTTTTCATAATCAATAAAATTTATATCCGTATGCGTAAAATATTTTCCGGGGCAAAAGTAATTTTTTATTGTGAAATAATCCCGTGTTCGTCCCGTTTATTTATGCAAACATTAAATATCTTATTTGTATGCGGAAAGGAGAAGAATTGATTGTACTCGCACAGCGTATTCGCGCGCTGTCGCAAACAGGATTAAACTATTCGTCGAACGACTATGAAGCAGAGCGCTGCAAGGAATTGATTGAAATCAGCAATCGCATTACGTCTGTGGTTACCGGACTGGAGGAAAAGGACATCGACGCCTGCTATTATCATCCTGCGGGAGAAAAAGAGTATGTCACGCCTAAAGTAGATGTGCGTGCGGTGGTGTTCAACGAGCGGGGAGAAATATTGCTTGTCCGCGAGAAGGCCGACGGGCGCTGGGCGATGCCGGGCGGATGGGCCGACGTGGGTTACACGCCTAAAGAAGTAGCCGTAAAGGAAACGAAGGAGGAAACCGGGCTGGACGTCTGTGCAAAACGGCTGCTGGCGGTCATGGACAAACGTTGCCATCCACATCCCGCCAGCCCGTTTTATATTTACAAATTATTTATACTTTGCGAAATCACCGGAGGCGCATTTACGAAAACATTCGATATTCTCGACAAGGGCTTTTTTTCTCCGGACAATCTGCCTCCGCTGTCGTTAGACCGCATCTTGCCGGAACAAATCCGGTTGATGGACGAAATGCGCCGTAACCCGTCCGCTACGGTATATTCGGATTGAGGCAGGGTTAGAATCAGAAGAGGAACGATACGCCGGCTTCGATGGGTGCGATGCCGTAACCCATTTCGGCGAACAGGGCTATGCTGGGCGCTACAAGATAGCGTGCTCCGACGAAAAAAGAATACCCGACTTCGCTGCCGCTGGCGGTGTAGTTGCTCGAACCCGAATAGGTGCCGTAGGAAGACGACGAGACGATGTTGTAGCCGAACATAATGCCGCCGTAAGTATCCAGTTTGGGAACAGGCGAGTAATGGAAAACGCCTCTGGGACCCAAAATCAGGTAAGAATACTTGTAGCCGTAATCGGACGTGTACTTGTATTTATTGGCCGTATAAGCCAGATAGCCCCCTACGCCTATCGACGCCTTGCCGTTGAGCAGATTGTCGACGATTCCGTATTCGAAAGAACCGGAAAAGAGAGGCATACTCATGGAATGGTTGCTCCCGCCGAGATAAGTGGGGATGCCGATTCCCAGATTAATCATTTTGTCGCCTTTGGAAAACATGCTTTGTGCGAATGACGTGACGCTGTATCCCGTGCAAAACAAACACAGGCAAACAATCTTCAATAAATTTTTTCTGTTCATAAGATTACATTTAATATATACCTACTTTGCAAGGGCATCGGTTTTCCCTTTATCAATGCGGCGCAAAGGTATGCGATTTATGCGGAACGGGGTAAAGGTTTGTTCTTAAAATAAATGAACGGTCGATTGCCGGCGGTATAGCCTGCAAAGCGTCAGAGGATTTAAGCCGGCGGGGACGCGGTTCCGGCTTTACGGACGGAGACGGTCGTTAAAAAAAACGCATGGCGATGTTACGTTTCCCCTTTTAATTTGTCTTGCTTTCGAGACATGAAACCCGAACAGTTTAAAGAAAGTGTATTGCCGTTGCGCGGTCGGTTGTTATCGTACGCGACGCGACTGTTGGAGGATTCGGCGGATGCGGAAGACGTCGTTCAGGATGTATATTTTAAATTATGGCACATGCGTACGGAACTGGACGGCTACCGGAGCATCGCGGCGCTGTCGGTAGAGATGACGAAGAATTTATGCCTGAACAAACTCAAGGAACGGCAGCGCGGATACGAAGGGCTTGAGGGGCTGGCGGAGGAAAGCCGGGTTGCGTCGCCCGACGTTTTGCTGGAGGAGAAAGACAGCGTGGCGCATGTGATGCGGTTTATAGACTGTTTGCCGGAGCTTCAGCAAAAGGTGTTACGGATGAAGCATGTGGACGGTTTTGAGATTGAAGAAATAGCTTCGATTACGGGAAGCGCTCCCGAAGCCGTGCGCGTGAATTTGTCCAGGGCAAGGAAAAAGATCAGGGAATTGTTTTTCAATATGGAAAGAAGATGATATACGAACAGGAAAATATGGAAGAAATGTTGCACCGTTTTTTTGAAGGAGCCACGTCGTGCGAAGAAGAACGGACGCTGTACCGTTTTTTTGCCGGCGAGGACGTCCCGGAGCATCTGCGGCGATACAAGCCTGTTTTCAAATACTTCGAGACGCGCCTCGGAGAAGAAACGGCGGCGGGGCAGGTTGCCGGCAACGGCGTGAAGGCGCGCCCGGCTGCCGTATGGCGCTGGGGACGAATCGGCATGGCGGCAGCAGTGGCGGCGGGGTGCATATGGATGCTTTTCAGGGGGCAGGCGGATTCGTTCGACCCGTATGAGGGCAGTTACATCATTCGCAACGGAGTGCGCATCACGGATACGAAGATTATCCGTCGGGAACTGGAAAAGACTTTCGACGAAACGCTACGCCGTGAGGCCGACATGGAACGGCTGGTAAACGAGGAGAGAGACCCCGACAGGGTATTCGAACAGTACAGGCAGTCGTTCGAACAGCAGCAAAACGCCATACTCGGCAGGGTTACCGACCCGTATGCGCGGGAGGAAGCGCGGAAAATTTTGACATCGGAATACAACAACAACTTTTAATTTATAGACAAATGAAAACAAGAATCGGATTTTTATCAGTAATGGTATTAATGTTGCTCGCCGAATTTTTTTCGGCCGAAGCATATGCGCAGGAAGCCATAAAGGCTTTGATCAAGAAGTGCGAAACGATGGAGACGGTCGATATAAACATCGTGCTCCGGCGTAACAAGGATACGAAAAAAGTGATCCGGAGCGTAATTACCCTCCAGATCAAGTCGAATCCGGCGCTGGTAAAGGAATTTCAGGATGCGTTTCAGAAGGTGTCCGGCAACGATTTTTCGAAATCGCAGGATGCGCCCGACCGCGAAATTATCACCCGGAGAGGCGGCAAAATCGTAAACCTGATGTATACCTATGGAAATGTCAGCTACGACTTTACTGTTGAACCCAACGGACAGAACGCACGGGTAGGGGTGACGGAACGGAACGAGGAGGAAGAGGAAAAGGGCAACGGCGACGGAGGATTCAAGATCGGAAAAATCCTGCCCGACATTGAAAAAGGAATCGACTGGGTGCCGCAGGATATGTTTTTCTACATCCCCGGCCGGATTTAACGACAGACTCATATTTCTCAATAGTAAATAACTTGAATCATGGACATTCAACGGCATGTCCGGCCCGTGACGGGTCGGACATGTTTTTTGTGTAAACAACGTGAGTTCGGCGAATATTACGCATACAGGCAAACGCTATTCACAGTCTTTTTGGCTTTTTCTTACGTCAAACTTACGTTAAACAGGATTTTAATGCGCTTTTTTTTGTTTCCCGGACGGAGAAACGCTATTTTTGTCGAATTAATAAAACTTTTTGCGTACAACAAACAAAATTATCCGACTATGAAACGATTTACACTTTTTCCGTTCATCATCCCGTGCTTCCTGCTGCTTGCGTGCTGCGTGCCCGAAAGCAAGGTAGCGATAGTAGACCTGCGCACCGAAATGCGCGAAAACCCGCAGGGAATAGGCGCCTCCGCCCCCCGCCTCTCGTGGAAACTGAAGGCTGCGGAAAACCGCGTCGTGCAGGCGGCATACCGTATCGAGGTCGCCGCCACGCCCGACGATCTGCGCCGCGGCAAAAACTTGCTGTGGGATTCCGGCAAAACCGATTCCGACTGCTCCATCCTCATCCCCTACGCAGGCAAACCGCTCGCATCCGGACAGACTTGCTTCTGGCGCGTCACCGTCTGGACCAACCTCGGCGGACAAAGCCGCAGCGAAACCGCCGCATGGTCGATGGGACTGCAGGACGACGCCGACTGGAAAGCGGCGTGGATAGGCATCAACGACCCCAAAAACCTGACCATTACCAATGCGCGCACACGCCTCCCGGCACGCTACCTGCGCCGCGACTTCACACTGTCGTCGAAATCCGTCAGGCGCGCTGTGCTCTACATCTCCGGCCTCGGATCGTACGTTCCCTTCATCAACGGCGAACGAGTCGGTAACGACGTCTTCGCTCCGCTGCCCACGCTATACACCAAAACGGTCTTCTACAACACCTACGACGTGACCGACATGCTCCGTCCCGACCAAAACGCCATCGGCGTGGCGCTCGGCAACGGCCGCTATCTGGCTATGCGCGACCCCGGAATACTCGGCTTCGGACTGCCTCGGCTGATTGCACAGCTCGACATCGAATACACGGACGGGAAGCGCGACCTCGTCGTCACCGACCCCTCATGGCAGGCAACCGCCCAAGGCCCCATCATCGCCAACAACGAATTTGACGGCGAAGACTACGACGCACGCCTCGAACAGGGCGACTGGGCGATGCCCGGCTACGACGCCGCAAAATGGCAATCCGCAGACCCGATGGACGCGCCCGGGGGAAAACTCACCGCTCAGACGGCCGATAACATCACCGTGGCGGAACAAATCAAACCCATCTCCGTTAAACCCGTTGACGACGGAAAATACATCCTCGACATGGGACAAAACATGGTCGGGTGGCTGCACGTCCGCCTCAAAGGCATAAAAGACCGTCCCGTCATACTGCGCTTCGCCGAAACACTCAAGGCAAACGGCACGGAACTCTATACCGACAACCTCCGCAGCGCTCAGGCAACCGATACCTACATACCCGCACGCGACGGCGAATTCAGCTGGGAACCGCTCTTCGTCTACCACGGCTTCCGGTTCGTCGAAATCGCCGGCATCGACTACCTGCCCGATACCGACGCCTTCACCGGCAAAATAGCCGCCGACAAAATGGCCGTTGCCGGACGGTTCGAAACCTCCGACACACTCATCAACCGGATTTACCAAAACGCCTTCCGGGGGATTCGCGGAAACTATCGCGGGATGCCTACCGACTGCCCGCAACGCGACGAACGCCTCGGATGGCTCGGCGACCGCGCAACAGGGGCGCACGGCGAGAGCTTCATCTTCAACAACCACGCGCTCTACGCCAAATGGCTGCAAGACATCGAAGAATCAATGAACGAAAACCACAGCATCTCCGTCGTCTCTCCCAAATACTGGACTATTTACAACGACGACGTCACGTGGCCTTCCGCCTTCTTCTACATCGCGGACATGCTGCACACGCAGTTCGGCGACAACCGCCCCATCCTGACGCACTATCCCGCCATGAAACGATGGGTGCAACGCCAGACCGAAACACAGATGCAGGACTACATTCTTATGAAAGACACCTACGGCGACTGGTGTATGCCGCCCGAACGGCAGGAACTGATTCACTCGCAAGACCCCGCGCGCAAAACCGCGCCGCAGGTACTCAGCACCACCGTCTTTTACAGCATACTGCAACTGATGAACAAATTCGCAACCCTCAACAACGCCCCCGACGACGCAAAGGAATATCTCGAACTGGCCGCCAAAATAAAAGACGCCTACAACCGCAAATTCTTTGACTTCGAAACGGCACGCTACGACAACAACACGGTTACGGCCAACATCCTCTCACTCCGGCTGGGACTCGTGCCCGAAGGATACGAACAAAAAGTATTCGACAACATCGTTGAAAAAACCGAAAAAGACTTCGGTGGACACGTAAGCACCGGCGTACTCGGCATACAGCACCTCATGCGGGGACTGACCGAATACAACCGCGCAGACCTGGCCTGCAAAATCGTCACCAACGAAACATACCCCAGCTGGGGATACATGGTCAAAAAAGACGCCACCACCATCTGGGAACTGTGGAACGGCGACACGGCCGACCCCGCCATGAACTCCGCCAACCACGTCATGCTGCTCGGCGACCTGATCATCTGGTTCTACGAAAACCTCGCCGGAATCAAAAACGACCCGCAATCCGTCGGCTTCAAGCAAATACTGATGCAACCCGTCTTCCCCGAATCATTAGACAGCGTCGACGCCGCCTACGAATCGCCCTTCGGAACGATCGAAAGCAAATGGATACGCAACGGCGACAAACTCACGTGGCACATCACCATCCCCGCCAACACAACCGCCACCGTCAAAGCCCCCGCACGCTTCAACCTCCGGGTAGCGGAAAACCCCGCCCCGCCGGATGTGAAAGACGAAAACGGGACTTCGATCATACAACTCGGCTCAGGCTCATACCTGCTGCAATCGCGATAATACCGCACAACGCGCTTCGCCTCCGGCTTCACTGCAAGCCGGAGGCTTTTTTTTATATATAATCGGATATGATACCTCAACCTTAATGTTGAGCGGCTCCGAGTTAACTCTGCGCGGCGGGAATGCCATCTCATATTAGCGTGAGTTCGACGTAAAAATACGCCGCATGTCGGCAAAATCATGAAAAAAGTCGGAAACCTGCTTCATACCTGCGGCAGAACCGCAAAAACACTCGGAAACCTGCTTCGTACCTGCGGCAGAACCATAAAATCGGTCGAAAACCCGCTTCTGCCGCAAGTATGCGACTTAAAACCGAAAATAAACCCGCTTCTGCCTGTCCGGAAAGTGAAGCGCCAAGTATTTTTCTTACATCGAACTCAGGTTCATATTAATGTACGGATAGAATCCGGCGTGGCCGAACATGCAATAAATGCGCACTCCGCGCGTTTTTCAGAAAAAATGATGATGATGATGGAAGGGAACGGACAGATGTTGACGGAAACGGAGAATGCGGAACAGTTGCGTGTGAACAAGTACTTTTTCGCACTGTTTGTTTTTACGCTTATCTTCGTCGTCGTGCTCTACAAGATGATAGGTTTTGCCTATACGGACGAACTTTGCAGCCTGTTCCTGTTTTTCCTGTTTTTCCTTGCGATGACGAAAATTCACAGATGGCATTTCAACAAGGCTTTTCTGGTCACGCTCTTCGTCTTCTTTTTCTATACCTGCTATTCGCTGTGGATCGGCAGCAATACGCCGCGGGGTATTGCCAACGATGCGATCATACAAATCAAGCCCTATCTGGGTTTCTTCTGCGTCTACCAGTTAAAGCCTGTGTTCAACGAATCGCGCAAGCGGATACTCGGAGACGTATGCCTGCTTTTCTGGTTTATCTTCCTGTTGCCCGTCGGGCTGGTATCCCTCGTCAACGAGAAAATCTTCACGGTATTGCTGGAGCATCCCGCGTATTATGGTATTGCCGTGACGATCGTATCGCTCTGCTACCTCTATTGCAGCCGGTTTACGCGCCGTGACAAGGTTGTGTTTCTGCTCATGCTCTCAATAGGGTTGCTTTGCGGGCGTTCCAAGTTTTACGGCTTTTTCGCCCTGTCGGTCTTTATGATGTTTTTTTTCTCCAACATTGCGCACCTGAAGCTGAATTTCAGGAACGTGGTGATTCTCCTCTGCATGTTTGCCGCAGTCATATATGTGGCGTGGGGTAAAATCTCGCTTTACTTCTATCAGGTGCTGTCGGACGAAATGGATAAAGATCTGGTTGCGCGTTTTGTGCTGTACCGTACGATGCCGGAAGTCCTTCACGACTATTTCCCGTTCGGAAGCGGATTTGCCAGTTTCGGCACATACTCGTCCGGACAGTATTATTCGGACTTGTATGCTCAATACGGGATAGAGTATATTTACGGATTGAGCAAGGCTTACCACGATTTTATTTCCGACACGTTCTATCCGTCGCTTGCCCAGTTCGGCGCGGCGGGCATCGTGCTGTTCGTTTTATTCTGGATATACATCCTGAAACGCGCTTTCATGAACTACCGTAAAAGCCCGGATATAAAACTGCTTCAGATAGCCATACTGATTGTCTGTTTTCTGGGAATAGAAAATACGACGGGTTCTACGTTCACTGCCCAGGGCGGCTTTTTTGTAATGATGCTGATGGGCGTGGTACTGTCGGAGAGGCGGCGGGATGCGGGACAAACCGTAATCAGTGAACACGGGGGATGATGAGTAAACGATTCGTATCCGTCGACGTGGCGAGGGCTGTGTGCATCCTGCTCGTGGTGACAGGCCACTATGAACCGGCAGATTGCCCGTCATGGTACGGAGTGATGAATCGTGTGATTTACGGTTTCCACATGCCGCTCTTCATGTTTGTCAGCGGATATGTCTATTGGGCAACCCGGCAGCCGGCGAGGTATGCGGATTTTGTCCGGAAAAAATTCAATCGCCTGATGATTCCCTATTTCCTTGTTTCCGTACTGATTATTTCCATCAAGCTAATTACGGAATCAGGACGCGGCCTGCATGTCGAAAATCCCGTGTCGCGGACGGCTTTCTTCGAAATGTGCTACCTTCCTTCGGCCGGCTATTTCCTCTGGTTCGTGTACGCCCTGTTTCTTATTTTCCTGACAATGCCGTTTTTTCGTCCGGGCAATCGCCTGTATCTGCTTTTCGTTGCCTCCCTTGTATGGCTGCTGATTCCGGTACGTGTCACAGAGTGGTTCTGTATGGCAGAGTATAAAAATCATCTTTTCTATTTTGTTGCCGGCTGTATGGCGGGCAGGGAAGAATGGATACGCCGGACGGCCGGCAAAATACGTCCGGCGGCGGCGATGGCGGTGTGTGCAGGTATCTATGTGCTGACATTCGAGTTATCCGCCCATCATCCCGAAGGCATTGCCCGTGCAACGCTGCGAATGTGTACGGCGCTTGCCGGGATAACATTCATCCTGTACCTGTCCCGCATGGTGGCGGCGAAGGGCGGCGTCGTCCGCCGCTTCCTGATTTGGCTCTCTGCCGCTTCCTATACCATTTACCTGTTTCATACCACGTTTGAAGGATTTGCCAAGGCGATGCTGTCATACATGAAGACGGCATCGAATACCGGATTTCCGTTTCTGATCGGCGCTGCGTTCGTCATTCTGACGGGTATAGCGGGGCCTGTCGTGCTGTATCAGTTAAGTGTAAAGCTAAAAGAACGGATCAAACGGACGGGCGAATCAAGGCGCATCGCAAAAAGCGAGGATTGAGGGGAGTTCGACCTGAACAATTTCCCGTAAACAATTAATATCCAACCGATAATAAAAATACGAGTAGCGACGAAACGGCATCTTCTGTTATGTTGCAAACGTGTGCACGAACGGCGCAAACGTGCGCACGAATGGCGCAAACGTGCGCACGAATGGCATAAACGTGCGCACGTTTGGCGTAAACGTGCGCACGAATGGCGCAAACGTGCGCACGAATGGCGTAAACGTGCGCACGAATGGCGCAAACGTGCGCACGAATGACGTAAACGTGCGCACGTTTGACGTAAACGTGCGCACGTTTTGTGCGAAAAAAAACCGTCATTAAATAATAATACGACTAATTATCAGCAATTTAATCGACAACGAATTATGAGAGGAATATCCGGAACCCTCGAAAGCCCGGCGATGCTATCCGAATCGTCCGGTGATATAATTCTGCGTCTGTTCCTTGTCGGGATTCAGGAATACTTTTTTCGTATCGTTAAATTCAATCAGTTCGCCCAGCATGAAAAAGCCTGTCCTGTCGCTGATGCGTGCGGCCTGCTGCATGTTGTGCGTCACGATGACAATGGTATAGTCTTTTTTCAGCGAATAAATCAGTTCCTCTATTTTGGAAGTGGAGACAGGGTCGAGCGCCGAAGCCGGTTCGTCCATCAGCAGGATGGATGGCGAGACGGCCAGCGCACGTGCGATGCAAAGGCGCTGCTGCTGACCGCCGGAAAGCGCGAAGGCCGATTTCTTCAGCTTGTCTTTGACTTCGTCCCAGAGCGCGGCGGCTTTCAGCGATTCTTCTACCCGCCGGGCAATGAGGGATTTGTTGCGCACGCCGTTCACCCGCAGACCGTAGGCCACGTTTTCGAAGATAGATTTCGGAAACGGGTTGGGCTTCTGGAACACCATTCCCACGTCTTTCCGCAGTTCGTCCACCTGCACGGAACCGTGATATATGTTGCGCCCGTTTATCAGACATTCGCCCGTCAGGCGGGTATTGTCGATCAAATCGTTCATGCGGTTGAAAAGACGCAGGAAAGTGGATTTTCCGCAACCCGAAGGGCCGATAAACGCCGTCACCGTATGGGCAGGCATTTGCATACTGATGTTTTTCAACGCATGAAAACTGCCGTAATAGAAATTGATATTTTTCGTTTCAATCATACCGGATTAATTTGATTTCACCCTCTTCCCGAAATATCTCCTCAAAGCAGCCGCAAGCAAGTTGACGAAAAAAACCATCACGATGAGCACCAGCGCCGTACCGTAGGCAATCGGGCGCGAGGCTTCGAGGTCGGTTCCGCCGGTGGCAATGACGTACAGATGATAGGGCAGGACCATCACCTGGTCGAAAATGCTCGTCGGCAGTTTAGGCAGGAAATAGGCGGCTACGGTGAACAGCACCGGCGCCGTTTCGCCCGACACTCTGCCCACGGCCAGAATCAGCCCCGTGATGATGTTCGGAAATGCCACCGGCAATACCACACGTCCGACGGTCTGCAATTTGTTTGCGCCCAAAGCCAGACTGCCGGTGCGATACGACGCCGGAACGGCTTTCAGCGCCTCTTCGGTTGTGCGGATAATCAGCGGCAATATCAGCAGTCCGAGCGTAAGCGAACCGGCAAGAATCGAATCGCCGAACCCGAACGTATTCACAAATAAAGTCATCCCGAACAGTCCGAACACAATGGACGGGATACCGCCCAGATTGTTGGTCATGATGCGGATAAACTCCACTATCCATCCTTTGCCGGCATATTCGCTGATGTAAATGCCCGACATGAGGCCGATGGGAAAGGCAAAAACAATGCTGCCGGCAATCAGGCAAAGCGTCCCGACGATGGCCGGGAAAATGCCTCCTGCCGTCATCCCTTCCGTCGGAGCGGCAGTCAGAAACTCCCAGCTGACGACCCGTATCCCGTGGTAAACGATGAATCCCAGTATCCAGAACAGAATCCCGACCACAAGCAGACTCAGCGCGCGAAAGAGGAAGAACGCTGCTCTCTGTTTTACCTTCTTGTCCATGCTGAAAACCATAATTTCTGCTGTTCAATTACAATTCCCTGCCGTGTTGCCGTTTCGAAATCACTTCTGCCGAAATACTTATTATCATAGTGATGACAAACAAAATACATCCGAGCATGAACAGCGACCGGTAATGCGTGCCGCCGGCAGGCGCTTCGCCCAGTTCGGCGGCAATGGTCGCAGGGATGGTGCGTACGGATTCGAAAAGAGAATGAGGCATCACGGCCGCATTGCCCGTGACCATCATCACGGCCATAGTCTCGCCGACAGCCCGCCCGATACCCAGTACCACGGCAGCGCTGATGCCCGATGCCGCATACGGCACAATCACCCGGTAAATGGTTTGCCAGTGCGTAGCCCCCAGCGCCAGACTGGCCTCGCGCATAGTCTCCGGCGTATTGCGCAATGCGTCTTCGGTAATGGTGATAATCGTCGGCAACGCCATTATGGCCAGTATCAAACTGCCGGCAAGAGCCGTTTCGCCTACCTGCAAATGAAGCGTCCGCTGAATCAGCGGAACAAACACCACCAACCCGAAAAATCCGTACACCACCGACGGTATCCCGGCCAGCAGTTCGATGGCCGGTTTCAGCAGTTTGCGGATTCGTTCGCCGGCAAGCTCGGACAGATAAATGGCCACGCCCAGTCCCAGAGGAAGAGCGATAAGAATGGCAAAAATACTCACCCACAACGTCCCGAATACGAGAGGAAGCGTCCCGAACTGCGGAGCAGGCGTGGCGGTCGGCATCCATTCCGTCCCTCCGAAAAAATCGTCGGGCAGCACCTTCCCGGTAAGCAGTACCTTGATCGCCGCGTGTCCCGCCGGGAGGTATCTTTCGGGCAGAAATGCGAGGATTCCCGTATTCCGCTCAACCACCTCGCCCAGCCTCAGGGGAAGCAGTGCATAATCGTCCCCCAGTTCGTCTTCGGAATAAAGAGAAAATATCTCGTCAAACCTGAACAGCATGATTTCCCCGTCTTTGCCTCCCAACTCCCCCCAGTCGGAAATCTCGGAATCGAAGATTTGCTTTATTTGTTTTGAATCAAGTTTTTCAATCGTATTGGCCGCATTGACGCAAAGCACATAGCCGTTTTCTACCGCAGGACTCTGGAACAGCCCAAGTCCTTCCTTAAACAGAAAAACAACAATCAGCATGATTACAAGGCTTGTCATACCGCCGCTCAGGGTGAACAGACCCTGCATCAGATACGCAGTGAATCGCCTGATTTTTTTCATTTCACAGTAATAAATCCGATGTCCGCAACGGCCTTTTGCCCGGCGTCGGACAATACATAATCAATAAACGGTTTTACCTTGCTTTCCGACAAACTCGTGTAGTAATACAGCAGTGCGCGCACGATGGGATATGTCCCGTCTTTGGCCGTTGCTACGGAAGGCTTGACAAAGGTTTTCCCGCCGTCGTACGAGATGTGAACCGCCTTCACGTCCCTGTTCAGATAGGCCAGTCCCACATAGCCGATAGCGCCTTTGGTTTGACTTACCGACTGGATGATGGCGCCGGTGGCGGGCATACTCATAATCCCGTTCTTATAGTTTTTGTTTTTCAGTACGGTTTCCTTAAAAAACTCGTACGTCCCCGAAGACGTTTCACGAGAATAGGGAATCACCGGCAGGTCGCTGCCGCCGACTTCTTTCCAGTTCTTGATCTTACCGGTGAAAATACCTTCCAACTGTTCGCGCGTAAGATTCCCGACCGTATTGCCCGGATGGACGATGACCGCCAAAGCGTCGTATGCGACAACAACTTCTTTCACCTTCTTACCGCCGTGCTGCAGTTTCTGCCGTTCGTCGAACTTTATTTTGCGCGATAACTGTGCAATGTCGGTAGTCCCTTCAAGCAGCGCCGAAATACCTACTCCGCTACCGCCGCCGGTCACTATAACCGTTTGTGAAGAATTGACTTTCATGTAATCCTCAGCCTCCTTCTGCGACAGAGGCAGCATGGTGTCCGAACCTTTGATTTTCTGTGCCTGAACGGCCGATAACACGCTTAACAAAAAGAGTATTGCTACGATTGTTCTTTTCATCTTTCCGACTATTAAAATTATGTACAAAAGTAAGACGGAGTTATTACGAAACGGAAACGACATTATTACAATCCGGTTAAGATTCGTATTGCCGGAGGAAATACATGAACGCCTTGACAGGGAAAACATCCGTCTATCGGTTCCGAGAACGCACGGCCTGTAGTAAAACATTATTTCGGAAATATGGCGATTACGCGAATACTCAAACCATACTCGTACGGGACGAAGATTCGGAGTGCGCAAACTGAAAATTTATTTCCGTCACTCCGCATCTTCCGCAACCACATTTCGATTTATCCTTTTTGCAGGACTTTCGTTGCAGGATTATTTTTTTAGATAAATGCGTATTATTCCACAGAAAAAGTATTAACTTTGCCAAACTTTTTGAGAGCAGTAACCGAATGTTTAATTTATTAATTTAAAAACGAGAGTATTAATTTTAATGGAAGATTTTAAAAACGTTGTTCCGGTTGAAGAATTCAATTGGAATTCCTACGAGAAAGGAGAAACTTATGACGAACAAAGCAAGGGTAAACTTGTAAAAACTTACGACGAAACCTTGAACACAATGAAGGACAAAGAAGTCGTAACAGGAGTAGTAACGGCCCTAAACAAACGCGAAGTAGTAGTCAATATCGGCTTCAAGTCCGATGGCGTTGTCCCGATGTCGGAGTTCAGATACAATCCCGATTTGAAAGTCGGCGACAAAGTAGAAGTTTATATTGAAAATCAGGAAGACAAAAAAGGCCAGTTGATTCTTTCACACAGAAAGGCACGCTCGGCACGCGCGTGGGAACGTGTGAACGAGGCGCTTAAAAACAACGAAGTCATCAAGGGATTCGTGAAATGCCGTACAAAAGGCGGCATGATTGTAGACATCTTCGGTGTCGAGGCGTTTCTGCCCGGCTCGCAGATCGACGTCAAACCTATCCGCGATTACGACGTGTTTGTCGACAAGACAATGGAATTTAAGATTGTGAAAATAAATCAGGATTTCAAGAACGTGGTTGTGTCGCACAAGGCGTTGATTGAAGCCGAACTTGAGCAGCAAAAGAAAGAAATCATCTCAAAACTGGAAAAAGGTCAGGTCTTGGAAGGAATGGTCAAAAATATCACTTCGTACGGCGTATTCGTCGATTTGGGCGGCGTAGACGGATTGATTCACATTACCGACCTTTCGTGGGGACGTGTTACACATCCGGAAGAGGTGGTTAAAGTCGACGACAAAATAAATGTGGTGATACTCGACTTCGACGATGAAAAGAAACGCATTGCACTTGGATTAAAGCAGTTGACTCCTCACCCGTGGGATGCTTTGGATACGAATCTGACCGTAGGAAACAAAGTGAAAGGCAAGGTAGTCGTGATGGCTGATTACGGCGCATTTATCGAAATAGAACCCGGCGTGGAAGGTTTGATCCACGTATCCGAAATGAGCTGGACACAGCACCTCCGCAGCGCACAGGACTTTATGAAGGTAGGCGATGACGTAGAAGCCGTCATTTTGACATTAGACCGCGACGAACGCAAAATGTCCTTGGGAATCAAGCAACTGAAAGAAGACCCGTGGATTAGCATCGAAGTAAGATTCCCCGTCGGCTCGAAACATACGGCCAGAGTACGCAACTTCACCAACTTCGGCGTATTCGTTGAAATTGAAGAAGGGGTAGACGGACTGATTCATATATCAGACCTTTCGTGGACGAAGAAAATCAAACATCCGAGCGAATTTACGCATATCGGCGCCGAAATCGACGTGCAGGTACTGGAAATCGACAAGGAAAACCGTCGCCTGAGTTTGGGACACAAACAATTGGAAGAAAATCCGTGGGACGTATTCGAAACGCTCTTTACCGTAGGCTCCGTTCACGAAGGTATTATTATTGATATGATGGACAAGGGCGCAGTCGTTTCGTTGCCTTACGGCGTGGAAGGTTTTGCTACGCCCAAACATCTGGTGAAAGAAAACGGCAAGACCGCCGCCGTCGACGAAAAATTACCGTTCAAGGTAATTGAGTTTAACAAGGAAGCCAAGCGTATCATCCTTTCGCACAGCCGCATTTTCGAAGACGAACAGAAATCGGCAAAGAAAGAGACTGAAAAGAGATATTCCTCCAGATCGCCGAAAAAAGAAACCGTAGAACCGATAACAACGGTAATGGAAAAAACGACTCTGGGCGACATCGAAGAATTGGTTGCACTGAAAGAAAAAATGAAAGACAGTAAAAAGTCTAAAGCTAAAAAAAGCGTAAAGCCGGAAGAAAGCGTTCCGAAGGAAGAAAGCGCTCCTAATGAAGAAAGCGCTTTGAAGGAAGAAACGCCCGAAGAAAAGGAAACGCCGAAAGAAGAAAACATTCCACAAGCGAAAACGGAAGAAGAAACGAAAGAGTAAAGCGCATTTCCTTATTAGTATTTTGATTATCATTAAAAAAGCGGGATGGTTTTAAAACCTGTCCCGCTTTTTCTTGTGCATTATGCGTTTTTCAAACCGAATATATATATACTGCGCATGGCATGATTATGCACATCGGATTAACAAAACTCGGAGGTAGTGCGGAAAACCTGTTGTTCTATTCGTCGTTCACGGTTTATAAAAGCCCGTTTTGCGTAAATATATTTTGTTGCGAGTATGCATTAGGGAATTTGCCATGTTTTTTCGATCTTGTTTAGGTACAATCACGTAGAAAATCAAATAAAATGCCGGGTAACAATTTTTCTCTCAAAAAAACGCCGATATATTTTTTTCAAAAGGGAAAAATAGTGTACCTTTGCGAGCCGTTTATTATCAAAATGTATTAAATTGTTAGTTTTTAGCATATTGTTATCTTCTCCCATTTGGAGAGGACATGAACGCCGAAACATATTATTAATTAAAAAAGTTTTTAGCAGTGGATACTTTGAGTTATAAGACCATTTCTGCAAATAAAGCAACCGTAAACAAAGAGTGGGTTGTTGTGGACGCAACAGACCAGTCGTTGGGACGTATTTGTTCGAAAGTAGCCAAACTTTTGCGAGGCAAATATAAACCGAATTTTACGCCTCATGTTGATTGTGGTGATAATGTAATCATTATCAATGCAGACAAAGTCGTTCTGACAGGAAACAAGTGGAACGACCGTATTTATTTGAGATATACAGGTTACCCCGGCGGACAGCGCGAATATACTCCTGCGAGTCTGAAAGCCAAAGGGGAAGACCGCCTGTTCCGCAAAGTGGTAAAAGGCATGTTGCCTAAAAACCGTTTGGGAAGTAAGTTGCTCAACAACTTACATGTGTATGCGGGAAGCGAGCACGACAAGGCTCTAACCCCTAAACCGATAGATATAAATTCACTTAAATAGTCTATGGAAGTAGTTAATGCAATAGGGCGGCGCAAGGCTGCTGTAGCCCGTGTGTATGTCAGTGAAGGTAACGGGAAGATCACCGTCAACCGTCGTGAGTTGGGAGTGTATTTCCCTTCTCCGATTCTGCAATTTGTTGTTAAGCAACCTCTTTCCGTACTGGATGTGGCGGAGCAGTATGATGTAAAGATAAATCTTTTCGGCGGAGGATTCAAAGGTCAATCCGAAGCGGTACGTCTGGCTATTACGCGCGCCCTGATTAAAATCAATCCCGAATCGAAACCGGCATTGAAGGCAGAGGGTTTTGTTACACGTGACCCGCGCGCCGTGGAGCGTAAAAAGCCGGGTAGACCGAAAGCCCGCAAGAGATTCCAGTTCAGCAAGCGTTAATGTCTATTTGTGAGTATCCTCGCAGATGAAAAGGCGTTTAGTATCTAAATCGTCTGGATTCTGTTGTAACAGGCGGACTACCGGAGGGTTGTATTTGTAAACAAAGAATGTAAACGAAAAAACAGAAAACATGTCAAGAGTAACTTTTGAACAATTATTGGAAGCAGGCGTCCATTTCGGACACCTGAAACGGAAATGGAACCCCGGAATGGCTCCATACATCTTTATGGAGCGTAACGGCATCCATATTATTGATTTGCACAGAACGGTCGACAAAGTAGACGAAGCTGCGGAAGCGTTGAAAAACTTGGTGCGCATGGGAAGAAAAATCCTCTTTGTCGCCACGAAGAAGCAAGCCAAGCAAATAGTAGCGGACAAGGCTACTGCCGTCGGTATGCCTTACGTCATTGAACGCTGGCCGGGCGGGATGTTAACCAACTTCCCCACTATTCGCAAGGCTGTAAAGAAGATGACGAATATCGACAAGATGAGCAAGGACGGCACGTTCGACAACCTCTCCAAGCGGGAGAAACTCCAGATTACGCGCCAACGGGCGAAACTGGAAAAGACGCTCGGCTCTATCGTAGATATGAACCGGCCGCCGGCCGCCCTGTTTGTCATTGACGTGCTGAAAGAACACATCGCAGTCAGCGAGGCTAACAAGTTGGGTATTCCCGTATTTGCTATGGTGGATACCAACTCCGACCCTTCCCGTATTGATTTTGTGATTCCTTCGAACGACGACGCCAGCAAGTCCATCGAACTGATTATGGGCGTCATTTGCGATGCCATTCAGGAAGGTATCCTCGAAGCCAAGGCGGCAGGCAAGGATAGCCGCGAAGGGGACGATGAGGCCGAAGCAGGCGAATCGCCGGCGAGAGAACGCAGATCAAGAACGACCTCCAGAAAGCGCGACAGCAAAGAAAATGACACTGTCGATGCGGACGTCGCCCCGAAGACGGACAAAGCGCCGGACGAGGCGCAATAAAATCATATCACACACACTTATAAATATTGAATATATGGCAGTTACAATGGCTGATATTACTCATTTGAGGAAAATGAGCGGAGCAGGAATGATGGATTGCAAGCAAGCGCTGGAAGAAGCCGGCAACGATTTCGAGAAAGCGATGGAAATCATCCGCAAAAAAGGACAGGCCGTAGCCGCAAAACGTTCCGACCGTGAAGCGTCCGAAGGTTGCGTGCTGGCAGCGCACGAAGGCGGTTTTGCAGCCGCAGTAGCGCTCAAATGCGAAACCGATTTCGTGGCTAAGAACGGTGAGTTTATTGCCTTGACGAAAAGTATTCTGGACGTAGCGATGGCTCGGAAACCGGCTACGCTTCAGGATTTGCTGGCCGCGCCGCTGAGCGACGGTCGCACCGCAGGCGAACATATTACGGACCGTATCGGCGTGACGGGCGAAAAGATGGAACTCGGATTCTATGAATCCGTAAGCGGAGCTTCGACAATCTCTTATATCCATCCGGGCAACAAGCTGGCGACCGTAGTGTCGTTCAACGGCGCAATCGAATATCAGGTTGCACGCGACGTGGCGATGCAGGTAGCGGCCATGAACCCCGTGGCGGTAAGTCCGGAAGAAGTGCCGCAAAAGGTCGTCGAGACGGAGAAGGAGATTGCCCGCGACAAGGCACGTCAGGCCGGTAAACCCGATAACCTGCTGGAGCGCATCGCCGAGGGCGCCCTGCAAAAGTTCTACAAGGAAAGCACCTTGTTGCAGCAGGATTTCGTAAAAGACGAGAAGCTTACCATCCTGCAATATCTCCGGAAGCAGGATAATGCGCTTACGGTAACGGCTTTCAAGCGCGTTACGCTTAATGTAGACTGAATAATCGTTGTTTTCATACCCTGGAAAGGCTGCCTGCTTCTTTGCAGTCAGCCTTTTTTTATTATTTTTGCCGAAAAAACCATATGATCTTTCTTAGAAATAAACCCGTCGGAGAGACGGACGAGGAGTTGTTGCTCGGTTACAGGGCGACGGGAAGTACGGAGTGCCTGGGACGGTTGTACGACCGGTATATCCCGCTCGTGTACGGCCTGTGCCTCAAGTACCTGCAAGGCGAAGAGGATGCGCAGGATGCCGTAATGCAGCTGTTTGAAGAGTTGCCGGCGAAGGTACAGGCGCACGACATACGCGATTTCCGACCATGGCTGTACAGCGTGGCACGCAACCATTGCCTTCAGGTGTTGCGCAGCCGGAGCCATGCCGTACAGGTAGAATTATATCCTAACTTTATGGATACGGACGAAAGCCTGCATCTATTTGACGAGGAGGATGACGGCGAACGTCTCTCCGCCCTGGACAAGTGTATGGAGAAGTTGCCCGAAACGCAGCAGCGCGCAATAAGGCTCTTCTTTATGGAGGATAAGTCGTATGCCGACATTGTCGACATTACGGGTTATTCGCTGAAAGGGGTAAAAAGTTATATTCAAAACGGGAAGCGAAATTTAAAGATATGTATAGAACAGGCAACAAGATAACGGCCGGGCTGCACGACTACATGTGCGGAAACCGGAAAGGGAAACAGGTCAACCGGCTTGAGCGCGAAGCGATGCGCGATGCGTTTTTGGCGGAAGCCATGGACGGGTACGACAGCGTAGCGGGCGATCACGCACGCCGCGTCGCCGCGTTGCGCAGGCAGCTCTCGGCAAAGACGCGTCGCCGGGGCAGGGCGGCCGGATATGCAGGCATCGCCGCGGCAGCGCTGTTGTGCATCGCCGTGGGGAGTTATTTCATACTTCACCGCGAGCCGGAGAACCTGACGGCGCAGTACATGGAGCATCGCACGGTTGCGGACGAAGCTTCGGCGGAAAGTACGCCGCCGGCGACTGCCGAGCCGGAGCCGCCGGCACAGGAGGCGTTGCCGGAAACCGTAGCCGCAGCCGCCGTCCGTCGCACACCGCAGGCAAGGCCGACGCCGGCAGCCGCGCAGCCCGTCGCACAGCCGGAAGAAGCGGTTGAGGCAGCAGCGGATACGACGCTGACGGCCGTCGTGCTCGAGCCGGAAACGCAGGCCGCGCCCGTCGCCGAAGCGCAGCCGGAGCCGGACACGACCGCGACGCCGCGCCCGACGCGCCCTGCGCTGCGCACTATGGAGCACGCAAGGCTCGACGGATTCACGGACAGCCGCGCCGACCGGCCGCGCGCCGACGAGCAGGATCCGCAGCCCGCCATCGGCGAGGAAGAATACGCGAAGTATCTGAAAGAATCCCTGATACGACCCGCAACCGGACGATGCGCCGACGTAAAGGGCATCGTAAGGGTAGAGTTCCGCATCGACAAAGCGGGCAAACCGCACAGCTTCCGCATCAAAAAGAAGCTCTGCGACGAGGCCGACCGCGAGGCGGTGAGACTGATCGAGCAGGGCAGCACATGGGTGGGCGGAAAGAAGAAAAAGATTACGGTCGACGTCGAGTTCTGAACGCAATATAATCCCATCCCCGTATGAATATTCCACATTGGCTTTCGGTTACGGCGCGCGTCGCCGTCTGCGCTGCCGCCGCGGTGGCCGCCTTCCTGACGGCTTCGTGCACAGGGGCGGGCACGGGGCGGGGCGAGGCGTCGGCAGGCGTCGGCGCGACGGATACCGCCGTCGTTGCGCCGTGCGACAGCATCGCCGAAGCGGGCAGGCTGGCCGCTGCCATGCTCGAAAGTTTCCGCGGATGGACGCTCGACTCGGTCGAGTGCACGGGCGTGGCCGACGGCGCGGTGCGGTTCACGGTCAGCGCGCGCGCTGCGTCCAGGCTGGCGCCGCGCTCAATGCACGTATGCGCGGACAGCGCGGCGAACGGCGTCGTATCGTTCATTATATTAGATGGTATGGAGAAGGGGCGCAGCGTGACGTGCCGCGCGCTTTGCATCCCCGGCGCCGGCACGGTAGTCCTGTGCCCGGCGCACGGCGGCGAGGCGGACGCAATCGACCTCATCCTCGTCTCCAAAACCGACCACCGCCTGCGGGCGATTGATTACGACGACGGCATCCGCCTCGACATCCCCGCGGCCACGGGGCGCAACGCAGGGCATAAGCGGCGATACGGCGACAAGCGCACCCCGGAAGGCGTCTTCCGCATCTACGCCATTCACGACGCTTCGGAGTGGGATTACGATTTCCGCGACGGCAAAGGCCCCGTCAAAGGGTGCTACGGAAAATATTTCATTCGCTTCAAAGAGTATTACCACATCGGCATCCACGGCACGCACCGCCCCGAAACCGTAGGCTCGCGCGCCACCGAAGCCTGCATACGCCTGCGCAATGACGATCTGGAGCGCATCGTGCCCCTCATCTCCGTTTCCGAAACGCTTATCGCCGTCACTCCGGCGGGCGAAGACATCCGCGTCGGAAGAGATGAGATATGAGAGATGAGTGATGAGTGGGGGGACGCGTTACTCATCACTCATCACTCATCGCTCATCACTTCCAATTTCTCTCCTGATATTTTCCCCGTTCCGCACACAATCCCGAATATATTATATATCTTTGCAGGTATATTATATAAACGAGATAGATAATCAGTATTCAATTTAAATTATTACGATCATGGCATTAGACTTTAAATTAAAGGACGTGATACACAGTATCATCGTCAAGTTTGTCCCCGCGTACCTTCCGCAAGCAAAGAAGAAGTACTACGCCAAATCGGTGTTTCAGACCGAACTGGACATCCACGACGTGGCCTCGAAAGCCAGCGTGTACAACATCAACACCTCGCCCAAGGTCATCGAAGAAGGCTTCACCGCAGGCGCGCAGCTGATTGCTTACCTCGCGGCGGACGGCTACCGCATCAAGACCGACCTCTTCCACATCGGCATCCGCATCCCGGGCGAATACGACGGCTCGGAGACGCACCTGCCCGAAGGCACGCATCCCGAAGTACGGATGCAGGTCGACAGCACGCTGCGCAACTATATCCGTGAAAACGTGCACGTCGTCTTCGACGGCATCGAAGAAAACGTGGGATTCATCGGCGAAGTGATAGACGACGCTACGGGAGAGATAGACTCCGTCTTCACGCAGGACAACATCCTGACCGTGCGCGGATACGGCCTCAAGATAGAATCCGACGCCGCCCACACCGAGCAGGTCGGCGCCTTCCTGCTTCCCGTATCACCCGGAGCAGAAGAAATAGCCCTCAAAGCCATCGCCCTCAACGAGCCGCGTACCCTGAAACTCCTCACGCCCGATATGCCGACAAGCGCGGCCTGTACACTGATAATACGGACGCAAAGCACGGTGAACCATTCGGGTACCTTACTCAAAGATGTGCGCGAGGTTCGTTCGCCTTTTACGCTCAAACCACTTTAACCGAATGATGCTGTTGCATATCACTTGGAACAGAATCGCAACCTCTACCTGCTACCGACCGGTAGCAAGCTTAGTTACCGGTCGGTAGCAAGCTTAGTTACCGACCGGTAGCAGGCTTAGTTACCGGTCGGTAGCAGCAGAGGTTCCCGGTTCACCCGCCGGAATACCCGCAACACGACATTCACCCAAAGCAAATATCTTTTCAAACTAAAAACTAAAACAAAGATTATGAAGACAACCACAGTATTTACGTACATCATCGCAGCCCTGTGCCTCGCATCGTGCGCAAGCGAAGTCACAACACAGTCGCCCCTCGAACCGGGCGGCCCGGCGAAACCGAGGCAATACATCTCGCTCACCGCCGGCGAACAGGCCGTGCTGTCGGGCAACAACGCCTTCGCCTTCAACCTGCTGCGCACCGCCGCCGCCGACGCCGCGCACGACAACCTGCTGCTCTCGCCCCTCAGCCTCAGCCTCGCACTGGCCATGCTCGACAACGGCGCCGACGGCGAGACGCACGACGAACTGCGCACGGCGCTCGGATTCGGCCAAGCCTCGCGCGAAGACATCAACGGCTATTTCGGCAAAATCACCACAGCCCTGCGCGAGGCCGACAACTACGCGGCGTTCGAAAACGCCAATTCGATATGGATAGCTCAAAACCTGCCTGTGTACGAAAGCTTTAAGACGGCGAACCGCGACGCCTTCGACGCCGAAATACGCAGCTTCGACAACGCCGACATCCCCAAAGCCATCAAACAAATCAACGCATGGTGCGCCGCAAAGACGCGCAACCTCATCCCGAAACTGCTCGATGAAAGCAATGAAGCCATCATGTACATCATTAACGCACTGTATTTCAAGGCAAGCTGGACGCACCGCTTCGATGCCGCACAGACCGCCCCCGCCGACTTCCGCAACGCAGACGGCTCGACCGCGAAAATACCGACCATGAAGCTTACCGGCAAATTAAACTACGCAGCAACAGACGGTTTCGAGCTGCTCAGCCTGCCCTACGGCAACGGCTCGTTCGCGCTCACCCTCCTCCTCCCCGCCGACGGGACGACGGCGGCCGAAGTCGTCTGCACACTGGACGACGACGCGTGGAGCGACTGCCTCAGCCACATGCGGCAACGGCAGATCATCCTCAGCCTCCCGCGCTTCAAAACGGAATACAGCCGCACGCTCAACGAAGACCTTAAGGAGATGAATATGAGGTCGATGTTTACAGGCCTTGCCGACTTTTCGCGCATCTCGTCGCGCCCCCTGTTCGTATCCTTCGTCAAACAAAAAACCTTCCTCACCGTCGACGAAGAAGGCTCCGAAGCCGCCGCCGCCACCGTGATCGGGATGCTGGAAACAGCCTTACCCGACAACAACCCCGACGCGCCGCGCGAAATGCGCTTCGACCGCCCGTTTGCCTACTTCATCACCGAAGAAAGCACCGGGAGCATCATCTTTGCCGGCCTCGCGCAACAGTTGAAATGACGCCGGATAAAAAAACCATACCGAGCCATGCCACAATATCTTGACCCCAAAAACGACCTGACGTTCAAGCGCGTCTTCGGCGAGCACAAGCATCTCTGCAAAAGTTTGCTCAACAGTATGCTCCCGCTGGACGAGTCGCAGCAAATCGTCGACCTTGA